>JAGPIS010000025.1 GCA_018054835.1 Breznakibacter sp.
GGCATATTTCAGTGCCTCTTCGTATTGCTGCAAATCGTCGTAGAGCAACGACAGTTTTATGCAAACTTTCCCTTTCCAGGATGCTACATGGTGATTGAATGCCAACGAAGAAGCTTCCTTGAGTGATTCAATAGCATAATAGTGGTTGCCTTGTACGAGATAGACATCGGCAATATCGTATAAAGCCCCCACGGCTTGGGCATAACTTTTCACATCAACAAACAGATAAACCGCCTCGCGCAAACGGGTGAGGGCAGCGCGATAATCGCCCATGCGGAAGGCACACAACCCCTGGCAATAAAACACCTCCCCCTTCAGTGGTGGCGACAATTGGCAGAGATCACCAGCCAAGCCCATACTCAAAAAGTGGTCGGCCAACTGATAATCATGATCACCATAAGCCATCCAAGCAATTTGAACAAGCCTCAGACAGAGGGTGTCGTTGTTGCCATGCTCTTTGGCGGCATCAATGGCACTGTAATAAAATGCTTTTTTTTGTTCGCTATTACGGGCATGTGGAGCCATCTTCAAAAACTGGTAGGATACTTGTGAAGGAGGCAAGCTTTTCAACTGCTGCTGGAAATACTCCAGCGAGTCAAAAGCTGCTAAAACAGGAGTAGGGAGAACAGCCACTCCCAATATAATAAGTGGAATAAGCCTTCGAAAGTTGATAAAAAAATGACTGGGCATGATTTGAACGGTTATCGCCTTAAAATTAATTAATTCAAATAAAATAACAACATAAAAGAGAACAAACTCCGCTCATTTTTAATCAAGGCAATAATATATAAGCCATTACTGGAAGATGGTCGCTGTAACCGCCCAAATATCGGGGGCCGGAGTAAGTTCGAAAAGGCTTGACTCCTGAGAATATTTTATCCTCCTCCAACAAAAAAGGCAGATCGACCAACTTGAAAATTGGTGGATGGCCTTCGCTCCACAATGAACGCGAAACAATGATATGATCAATACAACTCCAAGAGCCTTGAAACTTGTGGGATCCCAAATTCTTATTGAGCAATGAAAGGTTAATCAATAGGGAAGTTGCATCGCTTGGAGCCTTTGCCCCAAGCACCTCGTGAATGGCATAGGAAGAGGCCTCATCGTTAAAATCGCCCATTAAAACAATATGGGCTCCTGCCTGATGACTACGGATTGAATCGCATAAGGCGCGCACCATGGCGGCCGCATACCCACGCTTCTCCTCCGAGGCCTTTTCGCCACCTCGCTTGCTGGGCCAATGGTTAACAACAATATGGAGTGTGTCGTCACCGGCATAAATCACTTTGGCATACAACGCATCGCGGGTGACCAAATCAAGCTTTGGATTGGAAAGGGAAACGGCTCTCTTTTCAAGAATTTTAATAAGATAACGGTTGTAGAGCAGCGCCACATCAATTCCTCGAAAATCGGGCGAGTCGAAATGGATATAATCATACCCCACATTGCCCAAGCCACTACCATAGAGTAATTGTTTGATAACAAAGGCATTCTCTACTTCGCACAAACCCACCAGAACAGGTGGGTTCCATTGGTTGGCCGTCAATATGACCCGGGCAATATTGGTTGATTTTTGCTTGTACCGCGAATAGGTCCAGCGATACGAACCATCGGGCAAAAAGTCCTCATCGCGAGTCAAGGAGTCATTGTGCACATCGAAAAGATTCTCAACATTATAGAACATCACCAAAAGCGTGTCGCCACCGGCAACCGCCCGATGCGGCACCAGAAGCATCAAGAGCAACCCAATCCAATATAGTCCCTCCTGCTGTCTCCTATTTTTTTTCCACCCGTTCATAGGCACCCATATCGCACGAATCGTCCTCGAAACGGCTTTTACCCAAAATATCGAGCGGGTAAGCCTGCGAAAAAGCAATATTTCCAACATCTTTGGCAACAGACAAGGTGTCAAGCTGGAAATTATACTCCAATGGTTTGACAAACTTTGGATCCTCATCGCGGATTACCTGGCGAAACATGGATCCATCGCTCATATCGAACGACTTGGGAACCTTGACCAAGCAATTGACAAAAGAGATATTGTCGCGTCCAGCCAAGGTTTCATCCTTTTTAAGATCCAGCAACAGCTCGGTCTCATTCCTCCCGTAAACAATACAGTTTTTAAACGTGGCTCTTTCAATTGGTGCCACAACAGGATTATTTCGTTTGTCGAGGTAATAATTGCTGATCAAAAGGGATGGATGGGTGCGGAAACTCCAGCCATAAAAATTAGCCAGGGTGCAATGCGTAAAATCATAACGGCCGCCAACAGTAAGGGCTGCAAGGCTCTTCCCACAATTGGCAATCAAACAGTTGCCCACCTCAACACCTGCATTTTGAGCAATAATACCATAACCCGATATGTGTTCTATCCGTGAATTTGTGATGCGCACTGGCATTTTGTCACCCAACCCCACCGAATCAATCACCAACCCGAATTTGCTGTTGCGGATGTGGGCATAATTGATCATGCTCTCGCCACTTCCGGGCATCAGTTGGATATGTCCCCACTGGCCAGGTTTATCTTTATACCAAGCCTCTCGTCTGGCGCCGGCAAACAAAACTGGCTCCTCCAGGGTACCGTTCACCACCAGCGAACCATAAACGATTAGGCTGGCATCGTTGCCAAAATAGAGTTGCGTACCGGCCTCTATGGTTAATGTTTGAAGGGAGTCAACCTCCACATAATCAGTGATCAAATAGGGTTTATCCTTGGTCAGCCTTTGACTTTTCAACTTCTCGCGCGTCAGCCGCACCACATCCTGGCCATAAGCAACCAGCTGCACACTCTGCAACCGTTGCTGCGTATAGATTAGGATGGAATCGTTGACGAAAAATGGTGCATTTTCACCCGATGGATTGATGCTGACATCCACAAAAACAAAAAGACTGTCGCGCCCCTTAAGCCTGACATCGGTGATGAAATCAACAGGTTCTCCATTGATATTGATCCGGTAGTTCGACTGATCGCCCCCGGCTAGCTGGATGGCCTCAATGACCATATCCTGGCTGGAGGGGTTATAGATTTTGAAATTTTTTGTTGCCGAACCCAAATCCGTAAAAATGGTGTCGAAGCGAACCGTGTCAACCGAAAACCGAACACCTGCCTCATCGCCCCGAAAAAGGTACTCCCGCTCGCATCCCATCAAAAGCAATAGAAGCACGGATGGGATAACCCAGGATTTGATATGTTGAAGATTGATCAAACTCATTGTTTGTAAAAACTTAGCCACGCAAAATAACAAAAAAATCTGCTGATTAAAAATGGGAATCAGATGATCTTGAAATATTTTTTCACATTTTTTCACAAAAAAACCAGCCATCCCCGTTATTTTTTACAAAGCCCTATTAAATTGCCCCATTTTATCCTAATTTTATCACATAATTTCTGACCTCTAAAATAATGGACACAAACCGCCCTTACACATTCGACCGAGTGGTCCGTATTGTACTAACGCTCATGGTGTTCACCGGCATCATCCTTCTCATCAATCGTTTGGGATCGGTATTAGTTCCCTTCATCATTGCCGTGTTTATTGCCTACTTGCTGAATCCATTGGTCAATTTTGTGGAAAGGCGATTAAAAACCGGCCGTGGCCTGGCCGTCATCATTGTTGTCACCACCTTTATCGCAGGCTTTGTAGCCCTATTGTGGTGGCTGATACCCACCTTCCTTCACGAGATGAACCGCATGGGACAACTGATAACAGTCTATCTTCAAAGCACCCATATCTCCGACAACACCATGCCCATTGAAATCAAGATAAAGGAGCTGATTGAAGAATATCAACTGGTGCAGTATCTGACATCCGACAATTTGATGACACTGATCCCCAACCTCTTGCCCCGGCTATGGAGCTTCCTCACTAGTTCCTTCAACGTCATCACAAGCATACTGGGTATTTTCGTCATCATACTATACATTATTTTCCTATTGATCGATTTCGAAAAACTGGCCGCATCCTGGTCACAAGTGATTCCGGTTAAATACCGCCATTTGGTGGAGAAGGTGGCTACCGACATGCGTGAAGCCATGCGCATTTACATCCGCTCGCAAGGAACCATAGCCCTCCTGGTTGGGGTTTTAATGGCCATAGGCTTCAGCATCATCGGCCTGCCCATGGCGGTGATCATTGGCCTATTCATTGGCCTATTGAATTTCGTCCCCTACCTGCAACTCATCGGCATCCCACCGGCCTTGATGCTAGCCCTTCTGAAATCGATGGATCACGGAACACCCTTTTGGAAGGAAGCTATGATGGTGTTGATTGTCATCTCGGTGGTGCAAGCCATCCAGGAGCTGGTGCTGAACCCTAGGATACTTGGCAAAGCCTACAGCTTGAATCCCGCCTTGATCCTATTGGCGCTTTCGGTTTGGGGAAGCCTGTTGGGGGTAGTGGGCATGATGCTGGCCTTGCCCTTCACCACACTCATTTACTCCTACTACAAAAACTTCATTATCCTCGAAAAGGACATCCATGAGGAGTTAACCGACGCACCAATCATCAGCAAGGAAGTTTCTGAAAAAATTAAAGATCAGGCACAAAAGAAGTAGATTCCGATAAAACATCATACTGAAACAAAAAAGAGGGTGCCACCTGCTTTTGGGACACCCTCGATTTTCTATATTTTTTTCAGCGATTACTATTTCTTAATCACCTTCAAAGTTTTTATTACTTTACCGCCCTGAGTGACGCGAAGCAAATAAACACCTTTCGGAGCATTAACTTTTACTTTTACGAACTCAGAGACTGAAGCATTAATAACAGTTGAAAAAATTGACTGGCCGGTAACATTCAATACTTCGACCTTGAATGTACCATGATCGGAAAATTTCAGATTCACCTCATCAACAAAAGGATTCGGATAAATCATCATACTGAGTACTTCCTGATCTTCAATACCGGTGCTAACACCTTCGATAACGATGTACTCCACAAGTTCCTTAGTGGCACTTGCCCACATATTAGTAAGGGTAAGAGTAGCATCAAAAGTGCCAGATGTCGGGTATTTCACATCAAGAACCTTTTCGGTTGAATTATCAACCATAGTAGCAGTCTCGAGTTTCCATTCAGGAGTTGTTTTAATCACCAAAGAACCGGTAATTCCTGGATAGCCTAATTCATTATTGGTAACAGTATTCGACGGTTCATACGATGCCGTTGAAGTTGCTTCTCCTCCACTGTTTACAATACGAACCACCTTTCCTCGATAATCGCCACCGCGTCCTTTGTTTTCGAAATAGGAATTTTCTTTTACTTCTTCAAAAGTATAATAGGCCTGAAGTCCTTCTGGAGCTGCGCCATAACCTTTCATTGCTTCCAAAACTTCTGCATCGGTAAGCACCTTATCCCATACTTGAACCTCATCAATCCAACCATTTAATCCGGCTTTATACACACCCCCTCCACCAAAGAAGATATCGGTATTCTCTCTTCTACTCGATGCTTGTGGGGTATTCATGGCTACCAATTTCCCGTTGAAATACATTTTTTGATTACTGGTAGCATCTTGTGTAATTACCAAATGATTCCACACCCCGGGAGTGACACTAAAGCCGGTTGACATCATATTCTCATTAGGACTATCATGGGCTGTCCATCCATACACGTTAAATGAAATCTCATTGGCTGCATGAAGTTGAGTGCCTTGCCATTGCGGACGAATGGTCACCCACAAATCTCCCCAATTATTGTGTGGCCAACTGTCTTTGATTGAGTTTTTATTTATGAGGTTCGTACCTTGCTTGTCATGCATATAGTTATACACCTTGAACCAAACAGCATAAGAATAGGTTTTGCCTACCTGTGCTGCTCCCGGAATCATAAACATATTTGGATCCTCAATTCTCAGAGCTCTGGAAACTGTACCTTCTCCATCACGAGATGTATAGCTGTAACGTACTATCTCTGCTGTTTGTGCCTTTTGCTTATCTGAACCAAATGTATAGATTAGAGGCACCGCACCTGTTGCTAAAGGAGTAACCTGCACAAAACCACGAGTCAAAGTTGTCTTTCCATCCGTAGTTGTGTATAAATCATACAAACCAACATCGGGTATGGATGTAGTAACCTGAGTTGCACTATTGGCAGAGGCAAGTGTGGCACCTGTAATTGGATCTTTAATTTCCCAGTTTGCAGGAACGTGCATCACATCTTTAAAACGAAGAGTGAATTGCTCACCCGGTTTAATTACAGGTTTATCAGCTTCCACATCTTCAACTGGAGCGTAGGGAATAGCCTCATAACTACTCCATGCGATAGCTGATTTTTGCTTTCCGTCGGGTGCAATCGCACGAACACCAACACGACCTTCACGTGCACCCCCCACAACAAGAGGAGCATCAACTACATAACCTGCCCATGAGGTAGTGGCCGTAATTAGCTGTTCAGCCTGATCTTTTTGCTGGAAAAAAATTTCATAATACCATGTTCCAACCTCGTCATTATAGGTTTTCGCACCACTGGATTCATCTTTGCTCTTATAATAAACTTTGTAGTCAACAGTATTATAGTGCCCCCTTAACATATCCACTTTGGTGATGGTTGGGGTGACGGTATTAAAGTTGTCTGCAGGATTCCTAACAGCAATTTCACCCAGCAGCAAGCCATAATCAGCAGAGGTATTGGCGACAGAAACACCAAGCATAGAAATCACATCACCGGCACCAAGACCAAGATCAGAAGCATTAACGGTATGAGTTGCCCATTGCCCTTGAGCACCAGCTGCCGGAAGAGTAACCTCAAGATAAGTAGATAATGCCCCCTGCTTGGCTACAAAAAGTTTGGCTTTAGGATCTGTTCCTTTCAGTACTTTATAAGTGATAGACAAAGTATAGTCGGGTTGAACAGTCAATTTAGTTTTGAAAAGTTTTACTCGCGAGAAGCTGGTAGCACCTTGCAGTTTAACACTGGTGCCTCCAAACCAAGCATCGTCAAAAGTAAAATCGGCCTTTATCAAACTATTTACATTAGCAGTAGTCACTTCATCGTTGGCATCGGTAATCCACCAGCGCCAAGTTGGCATAAAATCCTGAGTATTTATATTGTGCCACTTATGATTGAATGTTACCAATCCTTCGTTACGGAAAGACAATCCATTACCCAAATTAAAGCGCGACACAAAGGGCACCTGCTGGATTGTTGACTTAGCTGTAAGAAAAGTACTCAATCCGTGGAAAGTCTCCAGATCAGCATTGGCAAGTGTAGCTGTAGTACGAATAGCCGGAGTAAGAGCCGGATTACGGTATCCACCGGAAAAAGTGAGTTCTTGTTTTTTCAGATAAGCATACTGAATGGCCAAATCAGAAGAACCATCATCAGTAGCGCTCTGATGAATTAAGCTTTGAGAGTGTGCTCCCCAAAAACCAATGGAGATGGGATTGTTTTTCAATGCGGCCCAGTTGTTATTTTTATACGCACGCCCCTGAATATCAAAGCCAGCGTACAAATCATAACTGCTGCGATTGATGGTATTGGCAAATGCAACTGAGTTGGCCAAAATAGTTTGAGACCAATTGTAGTTGAAAAACAACATATCCGTAACCTTTCCATTATTCCCAAAAATGGCATCATTATGAGCTGCCAAACCTCTATCAAAAGTAATCTGTCCCGCATCATTGGTTCCATCGTACCAGTGGAGCTGAAACTCCCACCCTATTTTAGCAGCCTCTTGCTTACACTCTTTGACAAACGCAATGAGTTCATTCATAAAAGTAGAATTCGAAGTGAATTCAGAGTTGCATCCCAAACCATCTATACCATAATACTTCATCAATTGAACAAGCTTGGTGGAATACTTGTAAGTGGTGGTGGTAATCGGGCTATTCTTTTGAAACATCCGCCAAAAAACTTTCCCATAAGTGTTGGTGGAAGTCGCAGAAACAGAAACAGCCCAAGGAATACCATAAACGCATCCCACTTTTACGCCATTTTTATGAGCAACATCGGTCATCCCGGCAGACACCCGCATCCAAGGAGCACTCCAATTACCATGAATATCCACGTAGCTCCACATACTGAAGTTATCACCCTCTAAAGAGTATCGTGGCAAAGCTTTCCATTTGGAAGATGGATCATCGAGCGGAACCCAAAGACACATCTTACGCAGAGGATCACCATCTTTTTCAGCCTGATAATCACCATCTTTAATCCGCTCCAACGGTCGCACACGAGAAATATAGAACTGATCGTCAAACGGATTGGTTCCAGGAGGGGGCGTTCCCGGCGTCCAAGCATCCAATATAGAATAAAGATCGGTCGAACCCTCAGGAATATCCAGCGGATGTAACGGCGACCGCTGTGCCCACGAAAAAGTGGATGCTAGAAAGGCTACTAAAACAAGACAAAATTTTTTCATATCATAGATTTAAAAAAATGAATCAGGAAAATAATATAACTTGAAAATCAATGACCCAAAGTTAGCCTCTGGGTCATTGAAATATTAAACAAAATCAGTTCTTCTTCAATTTAGACGTCCTTACAACACTATTATTCAGCATCTTAACCACATAAACACCTGGCTTCAACCCACCCATACTGACAGATCCCAAACAATCTTTTTGAGTAAACACTAATTTGCCATCAATGCTGTAAATCCATACTTCTTCAACATTTTCAAAACAAACATAATCATCCACAGGATTAGGAAAGAAATGAGATACAGATGAAGGAGATGAGGGCTGGACGCCAACTCCGGTTCCAATCTCTTCACGAACATTATCTGGCTCATCAGCTATGCCTTGATCGTGCTTATCTTCAGAAATATAAGGTGGATTACTTCCTGTAATATTTACCGTAAAATCAATTGAGAATCCTTTTGCTGTTAGACCACAAGGGCCAGGGTGGGTAAACCATGCATCAGAAAATACAATACGCATACGCGATTGACCCGGATTGGCATCATTGGGCACGGTAAACGATTGTGTCACACCGGTTGTTTGGAATGCTGGGGTTCCGGCTCTCACAGAACCTAGGTCGAATACCATTTCGGTTGCCGGATCAAAGTTCCCATCTTTATCCCAGTCGATATAAGCTTTAGCAAAACACCATTTGATACCATCAGAAAAATCGGCAGCCTTAAAGAAGAAATTAAAGGTTTGCCCTTGAGCGGCAGTGAATGATATATCGGTGGCATTTTTATACTGCGAACCGTCTGCCACAGGGGCAGAGGCTGTATAATTCAGATTCTGATCCAACCCGGTGGTTCTCACTTCTGTAAGATAACGCTGAAGGCTTGCAATGGAAGCACCTTCTGCATCAGGATTAATTTCTGAGGTACAATAAACATCCTTCATATAGACAGGAAGCTGTCCGACATTGGCACGAGGAATTTTTACCCATACAATAGGCGAATAGTTTTTACCATCAATAGATGCCGAGCGAACACCTATATATGGTTCATCCATCACTGGAGAATCCTTAAACTCAATATCCCCAACGTAGTTCGCCCAAGTAGAGGTGCGTGCCACTTCGGAGATCCGGCCATTTTCACCATTTTTGTACATAACCTCAAAATGATCCACATTACCTTCGTCGTTATACACCAATCCCGTTTGCGTTGCTCTGGCTGATTCTTCTAGCGAGTTTATTTTCCAATTGAGTTTCACAGCCATTGATTTCTGTGTTTCGCGCTTCACCTCAACAATCAAATTTTGGATAGGAGCCACATCGCCCACTTCCCTATCGTCGCTCAATGCAAGCTTGCCAACAAAAAGGCTATAATCTGGCGTTGCAGAGGCAGCTTTCACTCTTAATCCTACATATTCGATATGATCGCCAAAAGCAAAACCAGCCATTGGCAAAGAAAACTCTTGCCATGTTTGTCCAGTTGTATTCCCAACTGGCAATTCATACCAAGTGGCGTTATCCTTTTTCTTAAGAATCACAAAAAGATTTGTAGGATTCTCTCCTTTTTTATACGATTTCACAGCCACAGAAACCTTAGGATTAGAAGCACTAACCTCTAAATCGGTACGATAAAGAACAATGTCTGTTCCATTAGTTGAAGCAGTTCCTTTCAGCTGAAGAGAAGACCCTCCAGTATATGCATCCCGGTGAGTATAAGAGGGTTGAATAGATGACGACACAGTTGTAGTATTGGCATCATAAACCAACCAGCGGTAAGTGGGCTGATAGTCCTGAGCCCCCATATTGTACCAGTTGCCAAAGGTTTTCTTTCCTTTAAAGTTGTATCGCTCGCCATTTCCTAACTGGAAATTTGTATAAAAGGGTAGTTTACCTTGAACAGTAGGGCGCTCGGCTATCATAGTGGCCAATCCGCCAAAAGTGGACAAAGCCTCTTTAGTCCCCGATTTCTCCCAATTATTGCCGGTATTAGACAATACAGGTCTATTGGCAGGATTTCTGTTTCCGCCGGAGAATCCACGTTCCAGCAGTTTTTGATAATTCTCTTGAATATCAAAAGCGTCAGCACCGGAATTATAACTCAAAAAGCGACTTTGACCATGCTCACCCCAGAGACAAAGATTCATCTCTTTCCTAGTACTTGTATTCATAGCTGTCCAAGAACGATCCATGGATACAATCCACACCCCTTGGTACACGCTGATATCATCACTTACATTGACGCCTTTTGCCGTGGCAATTGATGTAGCTGCACTAGCGAAAGCAAAATCACTTGCATTATAATTCAACATTAAGTCCATGGTCTTCTTTTGCGGATTATGACCATAATAAAGACTATTTTTATTTCCGGATGTTAAACCACTAACAGAAGTATAAAGACCGATATGGAAATTATCAAATCCTTTCTCATCAGCAATACGGTATAGTTCTTTGTGGAATTCAATTACATCAGTATTGCTATAGCTATTATCTTCCCAATTGTAATTAATGCCATCCAACCCCAAATACATCAAGCAGTTGATAAATGCTTCTGCATACTTATACCGGCCATTTTCTTTAGTGGCGATGAGAGAGGTATAATTAGCATCTCCACTTCCAGAAGTCCAGCTCTCAAAAAATTTAATACCACTGAATATGTCCGTTCCGTGCTTGTGAGCGGCATCTCCCCAAGCACCGGGAGCTTGAAAAACACCATGATTCCACGATCCAAACAAATGAGTGTATTGCCACATGGAAAAAACATCGTTATTGAACAGCGAAGATTGATATCCGCCATTACCCGGGCCAATGCCTCCTGGAATATTCATCCACAACTTGCGTTTGGGATTGATGGTTGGATCCACCTGCTTGGTTGGGTCATACATCACACTACGCGGACGGACGTGTGAACGAGCGAACTCGATGTCGAACCCAAAAGCATCACGAAACTGTTGATCGGAAGGATAGCTGCGCCCTTCCTTAATGGCATTGTAAAAAAGCTGAACCATTTTAACATCCTCAAATGGAGTCCAGTCAAAAATATCTTTGGACGCAGTAGGGGATGTTTGAGCTTTACCACAAATAGGTAAAGCCATCAGAAAAAGAGCTAAGATAAGCCCAGAAATGTACCATTTTTTCATATCAAACCAATTTAAATAAAACACGAAATATCAATTGATGTACCTGCCCAAGCAGGCACATCAGTTTTACTCAATCAAAAATTAGGAACATCAAGATCCCACCACAGCCGTGTGGCTTGTACGTTAGGACCACCCAAAGCTTCAAGCCCCGATGTCAGCACATCTTCCTTGGTGGCTTCGTCACTCTCAGAAAAAGGAATCCTGCGAATAAGCTCACCTGGCCGCAAACTCCCGTCACCTCTATCAGTGGCAAGTACCGGGAATATGCGTGGATAACCAGTTCTTCTCAAATCCGTCCATGCGGAAAAAGAATAAGGGAATCCGGCGATATATTTTTGGGTAATAATCTTTTCTAATTTCTCCTCATTACTATCGCCTTCATTCCACCTAACGCCTACAGTTACCAAACTTTCAGCATTATTGGCCTCGTCTTCGGGATCCACATAGACAATACTTTTAGCCTTTTCAATTTTCAAATATGAGTTTAAGTAAGAGGAATAATAATCTCTGTCAAATTCATGCTCTTCCCATTCCTCGTCAAACGCAACCAGTAAAGTCTCCTTATAGGCATTTTCCACACCATCATGATAAAATCCTGCAGCCGAACCACCCATATTCCATCCTCTCAAGGCACCCTCGGCACGTAAAAATTGCACCTCGGACAGTTTCATATAAAACAGAGGCATATTAGTAATTGCCACCCCATTAATACCTGAATAGGCACAACGGCTATTCACATCAGACGACTGCCCCTGTTTCATTTGCATACCGGCACGCAACCCCACAACAATTGAATTTGCCTTAACTGTAGTATTAGTCTTTTTATTGGTAATTGGGTCTGAATTTTTTGTAAAAAGGAACTCTAGTATGGGATGGTTGTAGGCCTTCAAGATAGTCTCCAACGAGGCATTGAGGCGGGTATCATTCCAAACAGTTGAAATGGTATTCAATGGGTGTGAAAAGCCGATTTCATCAGGACGCATACGAATTTGTTGTTGCCAAGTATCAACGACTCCTGACACAACAGACTGCTCGGCCCACTGACGTGCTAATTCGGGCTCCACCTTGACAATATTCATTGCCATGCGAAGTTTCAGCGAGTTAGCAAATCGTTTCCAGCTTACAACATCCTTTCCCAAAGTAATACGGTCGTTATTGGCAAGAATATTCCTAACGCCATCTTTATACCACTTCGGACGACTATCATAATGGTCTAAACAAGCCACGATGGTATCGATATTATTAACAATAGTACAGTAAATGTCATCTAAGGCATCAAATGTAAAAGGCGAGCTTTGTTTATTCCGCTTATAATCAGCATAAGGAAAGGGCCCGTAAATATCAGCAACTTCCTGAGCTGAATAGTTATAAATAAGAAGCGCAATGGCCTTCAATTCTGGAATAGAGTCAATTTGCGGATAGTTGAGCATGGGAACCGTAAAACTTTTTACTTGCATAAACAGTCCCATAGCTCCGCCATTAAAGTCTTCACTATTATGATAAGTTGACGCGAGCCTACCGCCAAAATTCTGAGGAGCACACATATAACCGACATAATTATCGACTTGCAGGCTGAACTGATACTGATAAGCGTGTGGACCTGGATCATTTCCGTCTTTACCACCATGCATGCTCGATTGGGCGTTCTGAATCATTCCAATAATTCCTTCACCGTCCATTTTTTCTTTTGCCCACTTGAAACCACTTTCTGTGATTTCCTTTCGATAGTTGATATTATCGGCTTGTCCCGAATGCAAAACACCTCCTCCAACAATGGTGCCTGTGCTAAGTTCGTCACCTATATCATCCTTAAAAAGGCAGGAGTTCAACCCTATAAGACTCAACACAAGCACCCCTGCAAACAATATTTTATTATTCTTTTTCATATTCTAATCCTTTGCAAAAATTAAAAGTTAACATTCAAAGAGACACCAAAAGAGCGCGAAGTGGGCATATTGAATACATCTATGTTACCCAATCCGTTCTGAGTTGAGAGTGAGGTTTCCGGATCTACCGGAGCATCTTTATAGATGAAGAACAAGTTGCGGCCGATCAGCGACAACGACAGGTCTTTGGATTCACCCAGAAGGCTTCTAAAAGTATAACCCAACGACAGTTCTCTCAACCGGAAATTGGTTCCCTGGTAAATGTATTGAGAAGCATTAATGTCGCCACCCACGCCTTGATAATAATTGGCAATAGCCTCTTCCTTTGATACAACCAAATCAGGGTTATTCACCAAGTCACCAATGGTCAGTTCTGAATTAACTTTATAATTCAGGTTTCCAGCTGCGTAGGCTTCTCGTGCCTTACCCGAACGATTAGAAACGCCATAACTATCCAAATAAGCTTCGGTGAAAGAGATGACTTTTCCACCTATCTTACCCCCAATAAGGAAATAAAGAGATACCCCTTTATAGGTGAACGTATTGTTCCAGCCCATCATAACGGGAGCATTCATATTACCCATATATTTGGTAAACTTTTTATTGCTTAAGCTTGGCAACCCAGTACTTCCTAAAATAATTCTGCCATCTTTATCCCTGGCAAAATCGGTTACATAAATATCTCCGTAGCTGCCTCCTTCACTATACCGAACCTGAACTTTACCACCAAAACCAATTTTCTGGTCAATAAGCATCTCTTTGCCGTTCTCCTTGTAAGTTTCAATAATCTTATTGTCATTATACGAAAAGTTAAAAGATGACTTCCATTGTATATCATTTGAGATATTCATGGAATAGCCTAAAGAAGTTTCCACCCCCATGTTCCGAATCACTCCTGTATTAACAGGTTTCGATTTTCCGGCCACACTCATCAGCAGATAGTTGTTATTCATTGAGGCAGAGTAAAAGGTAGCATCCCAAGTTAAAGAATTACGAAAAAAAGAAGCATCGAAACCTGCTTCAAAGGATTTGGTTTTTTCAGGAACGGGATTCTCAAAGTATGCATAAGGAGAAGGTGTTGCAGCTCCTGTGAGCGGATCAATTTTTGTTGCATCAAAAATAATATTGGGAATGGAGTTACCCACTTCACTGTAAGAAGTGCGAACCTTCATATAGTTCCAAAACGGAGGCAAAGTAAGGTATTCATGCACCAGTGTATTGGCACCAAAAGCATAGTACCCATAGTTATCGGGCAACCCCCTTGATTCAAATTGCTTAAACACTCGGTACCAGTCCTGGCGATAGCTTCCTTCCACAAACAGGTAATTTTTATACCCGACCTGACCAGTCACAAACAAACCTTCGTCCCAGTTCACCGATTTATACAAATTTCTATTACCTGTCAAGCCAGCATTGATATCGAAAATATTAATTGCTGTGGGCAGTCTTAGCAATCGAGGATCTTCAATAGTTGCCGGAACTGTTCCTATATTTTGTGAACGACCTTCAACATGATGAGCTGTATAACCACTGGTTGCCGACAAAGAAAAATCGCCAAACTCTTTATTGTAATTCAGCATCCAATCTAAGTAAAACTCATTATTTTCAGCCATTGTATTCCAGTACTCGCCCCAAGGCATAATACCAGAAGGTGTTTGTGTAGTGGCCCATCGCTGGCTATATGACGTTGATTTGGCTCGGTCGATACTAAAACGCCCTTGACCGGTCAATCCGTCAACAATCTTCACACTACCGGAGAGGTACCCATATACACGTTCCTGTTTATCAATTATTTTGGTGCGATTCAATAACCAATATGGGTTGTTTTCATCTTTTGCATCGTAAATCCAGTTTTGTTTAGCACCCTTTAAATCAATTTTCTCACTTACCCATGAGTAACCCGAATCTGTTTTTTTATAATGACCATACAATCCCGACTGCCAAGTACCATCTTTCTCAAAATTGTTGCGATAATGGTTCATATCCACATTCCGGGGAGAAGTATACAGGTGGTAGAGAGGATTAAGTGATGTACCACCTCCGGGACGGTTTTTTGTTTCCTGATTCAAGTAGTTGATAGCAACATCAAACTTCACATTATCTTTGAACAGATTATAGCTTTGTCGGAAAGAAACTGTGTGACGGTTGAAGTTGTTTTTATCAACCATTCCTTTGGCACTGCTGTTACCATAAGAGAAATAAGATAAAATTTTTTGAGTTCCTCCGCTAATGGAAATAGAATTATTAAAAGTATGCCCGGTTAAATAAAAATCTTCTAAATAATCCTGAGGATTATTGGTCAACCCCTCAACATTACCGGTATTCGAGATTTTGTCTCCCCAGCTTTTTATTTGCACTTTTCCATTTGCATCCAATTCGGCACCATATTTATTTTGTAGATTAGGCAGCACCAACGGTTTTTCAAATGTTGCATTGGAGGTAATATTCACACTCATCTTTCCCTCTTTACCTTTTTTGGTTGTAATCATCAAAACCCCGTTTGATGCGGCACTACCATACAGTGCTGCGGCATTGGCACCTTTAAGAATATTTATGCTTTCAATATCATCCGGGTTGATGGACGATAACGCATCAGAACCTTCAGAAACAAAACTATACCCCATACTTTCTCCACCGCCAACACCTTGTTGACCTTTTACAGGATTGCTCATGGGCACGCCATCCACCACGATAAGAGGTGTGTTGCTTCCCAGAATGGATTTATTTCCACGAAGCAGAATTTTTGATGACCCCCCAGCCCCTCCTGCGGTAGGGGTAATGCTCAATCCTGCAGCTTTACCTTGCAATGAGTTGATAAAGTTGGCATCTTGAACACGCATCAACTCCTCATTGTCCATTTTTTGAGTGGCATAAGTCAATGATTTGGCCTTGCGCTCAATGCCCATAGCTGTGACAACCACTTCTTCCAGACCTAAGGATTCCTCTTCCAAGCGAACCTTCATCACTTTAGAAAAATCAGCATCTATTTGCTGAGGTTTCATTCCAATAAAGGAGACTACCAACACCGGATGGTCTCCATCCAACAAGAGAGAATAATTGCCATCAAGATCCGTCACAGTACCTACACTCATATTGTTTTTATCAACAACCGTCGCACCAGGAATAGGTTGGCCATTGGGATCAGTAACCACTCCCGAAACACTTCTCTTCTGTCCCTTGGGTGCTTGGGGTGAATTGCTATTCTGCTTTGGTGACAAAACAATTTGTTTGTTGGAAATCTCATACTGGACCGGCA
>JAGPIS010000150.1 GCA_018054835.1 Breznakibacter sp.
AAACCATCATGAGCAATTATGTGGGCATAGTCCGCAGCAACCTGCGCCTAAAAAGGGCTCTAGACCGATTGGAGATACTTTACCACGAAACGGAAAGCCTCTACCAGCGCTCCACAGTATCGAAGAAGCTCTGTGAATTGCGCAACAAAATCAACGTGGGATACCTAGTCATCAAAATGGCTCAAAAAAGACGGGAAAGCCGGGGGTTGCACTACACACTCGACTATCCGGACAAGAACCAGATACTTTCCATCTCTTGATGGCACCAAACCATTGTAACCCCAAAAAGATTTCAACGTATGATTGAGTCAAGTATAAACAACCATGACGATGAGATCTTTTTTATTTACGTTACATTTTTGCCTCGTGGCAGGCATGGGCATCTCCACCTTGGAGGCCCAACAGATGAAAACCGTATTTGAAGGCAAGGAAAGCTTCAATAACGTAACCAAAGTCGATGTGCAAGGGCGGTTTTGCAAAGTAACCCTCCTTCCATCCGAAAACGAAGCCTTTGTAATTCAAAGCAAGATTGAGGCGATGCAGGATCAAGCCGCCTACAAGATCATTTGCACAAACGAAAACAGCACACTAACAGTTACCGTGCAAGTACCCGAAGATGGCTATGCCTCCCATGCAGGAGAGATCACCATTTCGATGCCCCCCTCGGTGGAGACCATCATCAGTAACACCTCCGGTTATATAGAATTGAATAATCTACGTCAAGCCAACCTGACAGCAGCAACCACTGCGGGCAAGATCACCGCGCGGGATTCGGATGGTAGCATCTCACTACAAACCAAATCGGGCAATATCGCAGCCAACAATCTAAATGGCACCATAAAAACATCCTCTTCTTCGGGCGATCAATTCATCAATAACCTGGAGGGGACTATCACACTCGACTCGCCAGACGGAGCCATTACAGCCGATAACATCAAGGGGACACTCAACATCTCCACCATATCCGGAGCTCAAACATTAACCAACATCGAGGGAGATATGATACAACGCAGTAGCTCCGGGGCGGTAAAAATCTCCAACTCAAAAGTGAACATCACCACGCAATCAATGAATGGTTCGGTCAATCTGTTCGACGTAACAGGAATCCTTAACATCGCCACCACAAAAGGTTTGATTGCAGGAAGCCAAGTGAAACTCACCAACTCATCGAACTTCACCACCACCGAAGGCAAGATAAAAATCAAGCTGCTCAATAAAAAAGAGGAGTTGACTTTTGTGTTACGCTCCGAGAGTGCCCCGGTAATCGCCATGGGTAGTTCGAAAATGAAAAAGCTCAACACTGGCAAAGGCCCCATCATCATTACCGGTACGAGCCGAACCGGAGGCCAGAATTACTATTGAAAAAACAGAAATGGCAATAAATAAAAAAGCAGGAATCGGGCGATTCCTGCTTTTTTTATCTTCACACCTGAAAGAAAGAGATGGTTGTCTTCAAGCTTTCCGCCTGGGAGGACAACTCCTCGGAACTGGAGGCCATCTCCTCGCTGGCGGCAGCATTTTGCTGTATCACATGACTCAACTGCTGAATGGCATTGTTAACCTGCTCGGCGCCAGAGGCCTGTTCGGCCGATGAAGCAGCAATCTCCTGCACCAACCTGGACGCATCGTTCATTTGAGGCACAATGGTTTGCATAATATCACCGGTTTCCTCAACCACCACCTTGCTACGCTCAATCATATCGTCAATCAGGACAGAAGCCTCTGAAGTATGTTCGGCCAATTTCCGAACCTCGGAAGCCACAACGGCAAAACCTCGTCCATGTTCTCCTGAGCGGGCAGCCTCAACCGAGGCATTCAATGCCAGGATATTGGTTTGCATGGCAATGTCCTTAATAAACAGGATCTTTTGCGCAATCTCATTAAATGCCTTTATCGACAGCTGAGCCGTTTCGGCACCCTTGGAAACCCCACCAGTAACAGACTTGGTGATCACTTCGGATTCGGTGGCATTGGATCGGTTTTGCTGGATATTAGCGGTCATCTCCTCGATGGTGGAGGAAACTTCTTCGGCTGCGGATGCCTGCTCGGCAGCTCCTTGTGAAATCTGCATACTGGTATTGCTCAACTGCTCACTGGCCGCAGCAATCTGGTTGGATCCATCCACAATCTGGTTGATGATGTTCACCAGCTTATCGCGCATTTCACTAAAGGCATGGTAAAGGACACCAATTTCATCGTTTCCGGTCTTCACTTCCACATTGCGCTTAAGATTACCTTGTGCCATATCCGAAACCATATCAACCATTATCTCCAACGGTTTGATCAGGCGAGCCACATACCAAATAACCAAAGAAACACCAAAAACCAGGAGAATCAATCCAATAGATATTTGAATCCACATCAGACGGTCGGCATGACTGGTAATTTCGGAGAGCGGCACCATAATTTGAACCTGCCAAGGAATTCCTGAATTGCCAACAAAAAGCGGTTCGGTAACCACCAGCTGGCCATTATCAATTAGCCGTTGTGCTTTCCCTTCGCCAATGGTGGTGAGAATGGCCTGAGCCTTATCCTTCCGAACCACACGAACACTTTGGTTGATCCACTCAGGATGCGAATTACTGGCCGCAAAAACACCTTCGTTGGAAAGGATGCTCAAGTCAAAATTGCCATTGTACAACGATTTGGAAAGCACCAGATTTTGCATGAAATCGATGGGATAATCAATTCCTGTGACTCCCAAAAATTGACCATTGTGAATGATTGGAGTCATAAAGGATATCATCAGCACATCTTTACCTTGAATTGGGTAAATGATTGGTTCCGTCAAGTAATCCTTTTGAGACATCTTAGGTTTGAAATACCAAGGCGCATCGGCCTCATTCTCGTAATCGACCAAGCAATCAATGGCAGCACCACCGGACTGGTTGCGGGTTAAATACGACATCAAACGTCCACTCCCATCGTGGGCAAAAGTATTGATATAGGCTTTGTCCTTCCCATCAAAGGCATTGGGCTCAAAAGCAATGGTCAATCCTATAAAATCCTTGTTCGAAAGTAGAACCTTCTCCCCCATGGCCTGCACTTGTTCGCGCGACAGGCGGCCACGGAAACGCTGATCGCCAACCACCGACAAGGAATTGGCAAAAGCCCTTGAAGCATCCATGGCATCTTCAAGGATCAGGCGGATATCTGCGGCATAATTAGCCGCTTCGGACTTCACGTTTTCCTCAGCAGCAGCAATGGCTTCCCGACGAGTTTGCAAGGAAGAGTAAATAACCAAAATGGCTACTGTCAATAAAATACCGGCGCCAATGGCCATTCCCAACTTCTGTCGAAGTGACTGAACTTTTCTCAATCCCATAATCTCGTTTGTTTAAAATGTTAAACCCACAACTAAAAAAACATCCTCGGCCCTTGGGTTCACAATAAAGGATGTATTCAAATTAAAAGAAAAACTGTCGCTGACAGCGATGGGACGTTCCAACGACAAACCCGTATTGACCACAGCTGCCTTTTCGGCATAATAGCCTTTGTTGGCAGTGGCACCAACAAATGCCGACAATGAATAATCCTTGAAAGAAAAGGGGTAAAGCAATTCGAAATAGGAAGAAAGGTTCTGGTTGCCATTCTGGTTCAAATCGGCACCATACACCAACATGCTGGCGGTGAAAACAAGTGGAAGCTTCTCGACAGGAAGCTCATAAGCCAGGCTAGTCTCGACCAAATGAGCCGTTGTGGCCCGTTTCCAATCAAAATAATCGTTCATGGATAAATCTTCCTCTTCGTTATAAAAATCCATCACCGAAAAGGTCAGCCCCTTAAAGGTATAGGCAGCTATCAAATCGACCTCTGCATAACTCTTTGAAGTGGCATAAGAGCCGAAACCCATGAATGAAAAACCGCCATATGAAACAGACGCATAGGGTTGTAAATTTGGGGAATCGCTAAATTGCAACCCACGCCACACATAACGATTCACAATGTCGAGACCCACGTTAAGATCCACTTTAGCTTTTTCCTGCGCCTCCGAAAAAAGGGCGACCATTAAGAGCGCCAACACGCCACCAATCCTAAAAATCCGATTCATCCTACTTGTTTTAAGCCATCAGCGGGGAAACGTCACGCAAAAAACTGACCCTTTCCCTACAACTGACCGCACGTTAATAACTCCGCCCAACAATACCGCTATCCCTTTGGCTAGAGCTAATCCCAAACCGGATCCACCATAGACCACCTTATCATTGGGTTGGTATTGATAAAACTTATTAAAAATCAATTTTTGGTATTGAAGAGGAATCCCAACACCTGCATCTTTCACATAGATTCGATAAAAAGAATCAGCCACAACGTAGCTCAGGGTCACCACACCGCCATTTGAAAACTTATAAGCATTATCCAGCAATACAGTAATGATTTTCTTCAAAAGAGACCTATCACTGCAAATTTCCAAACCATATCCGGCAAATCGTTTACGTACTATAAGCTCCAATGGTTTCGGTTGAACAGCAAAAAAATTGTTGTAGTGACTTTCAATCTCCTCCAGCAGCTCTTCAAGCTGGAATATCTCGTTACTCACCGTCAATTGACTCAACTCCAATTTTGAAAAAGTCATAATGTCCTCAACAAAAGATAAAAGGCGGTCATTATTGAGATTAATTCGGGAGATGTACAATCTCCGGGTGTCATTGTCCAAATCAGGATCGTCCAACAACTGGGAGAAACCAACGATGGCATAAAGCGGCGTGCGTAGCTCATGACTAATATTTCCAAGAAACTGGGTTTTAAGTCGATCCGACTCCTCGGCTTTGGCGGTGGCACGGAACAAGTTCCCTTCCTGAACTTTCAGGTCGGAAATCAACTGTTGGATTTGTTCCATAAACTGGTTGAAACTACCGGTCAAATAGTCTAACTCATCGTGTGTACGGGCAGCTATTCGTGTCTCGAGCTT
>JAGPIS010000151.1 GCA_018054835.1 Breznakibacter sp.
ACAAACCAAGAATATCGGCTTTGGCCTCCTCGATGGAAGTACCCAACTCCTTCATATTCTCGCGCACACCACCTTTTCCATTGATGGTATTTTTGATTCCCAAACCATGCGCCACTTCATGGAACATTACATTTTCGAAGAAGGCATCGAATTTAACAAACTGCTGTTGCGAAGAATCAATCACAACCTGGCTGATGGGAAACAGGATGTTATCGAATTTGGCCTTCATGGTGTTCTTGAGCTGCAACTTGCGGCTTCCTTTCTGAAGATGCACTTCGGGATCATTGGGCAGGTTGATGGCAATGGTTTTACTACCTGAATTGCAATCGCCACCATAAAACACCACATCGTAAGCACCCAAATCAGAATCACTACCGGGCACCTCAACCTTATACTCGGCGGCAACAGGCAAGGATTGCTGAAGGGCGGGCAACAGGAGTGCAAAGCGGCTTAAGCGGGCGCTCCAGGTTTTATCTTTAATCAATATATAGGACTCAAACGAAGTTTTGGTTCCAAACAACTGATCCTCATAATTTTCAATGGGACCCACCACAAAGTCGATGTTATTGTTTTTCATGCTCATCCAGGCCATGTCGCTCTCGAAATAGTTGTCGCGCAGCAAGTCGTCGGCCCTTAATGCCAAATAATTGCGTAACCCTTCATCCTCGGCCAATGCGGAAGCTTGGCGTAACAAACCAGCCACTTCAGTCAGCTCGGTCTTGTAATATTCGCTGTAAGGCACAACTTTCAGATTATTCTGTTCATCGCGCACTAAAACGGTGTACTGCGAATTTTTCCGATCATCGGCTAGGGCATCAAACTCTTCCTTGGTCATGTCGGCAGGATAAAACTGAGCACCGGCAGGTTTCGCACCAACGCCATCAACAAAAGACTGATTGCCATTCAATCGCTCCCAAGGGCCATAGTTGATCATCAGGAACTGGCGCAAGGCAGCATCTTTGGCATTGTTCAACAGCTCCTCCTTGTTGCCCCAGGCCTGTTTCCAAAACAGGTCATCAACTATCTGGCCAGCTTTGAAAAGCAGCGGCATCATCTTGAGTTCATTCTCGGAGAGGGAGTCCAAATCGGCGGTTAACTCCACCGCAGCAAACTCTTCCACTTTTTCGGGCAGTTGCTGATCGGAAGAGGTCAATGGCTTTTGAGGCGTTTGGCAAGCATTCATCATAATGGCAAATCCTCCTGCATAAAGGAATAACTTCTTTTTCATCTACTTAATATAATTGCATGGTTAAATAAAACATCACCTAAAAGGAAGGGACATTTTACAAAGTAATCATATTTTAGTTGAAAAAACAGTGACAAACCCCACAAAACATGAACGTCATTTAAACAGCAACTTAATTTCCAATATTTCGGGTCGGCTACCGGTTCGAACGGGAGGCCCCCAAGTTCCGAAACCAGTGCTCACAAAAAAATGAGTATTACCTTTTTGCAGATACCCCCGTCCAATCTCAAACAACCGGTCGGTGAGATAACCCAAAGGCCAAAGCTGTCCATAATGGGTGTGACCCGAAAGATGGAGATCCACACCCGCTTGCTGAGCCTGATCGAATTCGTGCGGCTGGTGGTTCATGGCAATCACCGGAAAAGCCAAGTCAACACCTTGAACCAGCTCACCAATCTCTTTGCGCGACACACCGGCAAAACGGCGGCCATCGCGATCGTCGCGCCCCACCAGATAAAATGAGCTGTCCACAAAGGCCACACTATCGCGCAGGATATGAATACCATGATCGGAGAGATAGGTAATAGCAGCATTCACGCCACCAATATATTCATGGTTGCCAGGCACCGCCCAAACCCCAAGCGGCGCTTTTAGCATGGCAAGAGATTCCCCAAGGTTTTGTTCGATAACGGGTTTAATATCTTCGTCAATCACATCGCCCACCAGCAGGATGATGTCGGCATCCAAGGCATTGACTGCCTCCACCAGCTTTTTTGTTTTGCGAGGCCCAATGATGGTTCCCAGATGGATGTCGGAAACAGCCACCACCTTAAGTTCAGAGTAATGCCCGGCCGATTTGCCTATTTCAATGGTTTGACGGTTAATTACAGGATACCAGGCATTGATATGCCCCAATAAAACAATGGCAACGACACTTATAGCAACAAAAACAAAGGCACGTTGCTTCAGCTGGACATACCGGTCGGAATTTTTATCAGGCAAAAACCTCACAACCAGATTAAAAAGCCTGAGGACATCCATAACAAACAAGGCCATAAACAGGTAGAGCATGGCAGCAAACCAGAAGGAGCCCAACCAATGCAAAACAACCGACAGGGTGGAATAATAAACCGAGTCCAGCCAACGCCCCAATGGATAGGCTAAAAAGAGAAGCAGCATCACCCCACGAAACCAATGCTTCAACACGAGGCGGTTGTGCAGGGCAGCCACACCCCGTCGATAAATATAGAAATTCACCAAAAAATGAACCGTAAAGAAGAATCCGAAGAAAATAAGTTTTGCCACCATAAAATATTGCAATAAAATTAGGGTCGAACCCATGAATACTTTTCCATTACTTTGGGTCGGTAACCATTAACAAGATATAAAGTAACAAACACAAAATATCGAAAATTGTTGTCTATTTTTGCGCCCATGCAATATTTCCTTTTTCATTACTTATTTCTGAGCCATCATTTTAAATTTCGGAATTTTACTTAAATTTACTTGAATGACATGAATAGACCGATGAAAAACAAAAAGACCCCAACCAGTAAACACCTGATCATGAATCGCTTTCTAACAATTGCTATTATCGGCACCTTCTTAGTTGCCTCTGCGCAAACCATGGTAGCCCAAAAAAAGCTACAACCCGGATTTGACAAGGAAGAATACACAGAAACGTTGCGCATGGCCTCATCGTTTGCATCAGACAGCTTCACGATGGCCAGCAAAATTGAAGAGCCAATCCATTTCCAGCGTGCTTACCGGTCGCCGGTGATGGGTTTGGAAAACCGTTGGGACTTATGGATCTCCAACGATTCGGTGGCCGCCATCAGCATACGTGGCAGTGTTGCCAAGGCTTTGAGCTGGATGGCCAACTTCTATGCCGGCATGGTGCCCGCACAAGGCTCCTTAACCCTGCAGGACACCATTCATTACAAATTGACCGACAACCAAGCAGCCGCCGTCCATGCGGGATGGCTCACTGCGACATTGTTTTTGGCCGCCGACATCCTGCCCAAAATTGACTCCTGCCATAATGCAGGCATCAAGGACTTTATCGTCACCGGACACAGTCAAGGCGGCGCCATCAGCTTCATCCTCACCGCCTTGCTATATCAAAAACAAGAAGAGGGCATAATCCCAGCCGACATCCGGTTCAAAACCTACTGCAGCGCAGCACCCAAACCGGGCAACACCCAATTTGCCTACGAATACGAAAATATGACACGCGGGGGATGGGCCTACAATGTGGTGAATGCCGTGGACTGGGTGCCTGAAACACCATTGACGGTGCAAACACTCAACGACTTTGTCCCCAACAACCCCTTCACAGAAGTGAAAAAAATGATCAGTCAGCAAAAAAAGATGAGTGCCCGCATCAAATACAGATATCTCTACTCCCAGCTAGCCAACCCGACCTTTCGATCGGAACGGCGCATTGAGAAATACCTTGGGAAAAGCATCGGGAAGATGGTGGAAGCCCAGGTGAAGAATTTCAACCAGCCGGAATATTTCAGAAGTGCCTGCTACATGCGTACCGGCAACACCATCATTTTAAAGCCAAACGAATTGTACTTCAACACCTTCCCGTCCATTTCCGACGATAAATTCAAACACCATATGTTCAATGCGTATAAATTCTTAATTGATCATCATTAATGTTAATTAAACAAAATCACGACAAAACTCAGCTTTTGTGAAAAGTTAACCTTAGTATCTTCGCACGCTCTAAAATAGAAATATAGCCATGGCCATCATAATTAAAGAAGTCAACAACAAAACGACTATCAATGATTTTGTTTCACTACCCTACCACCTTTATCAAAACCATCCTTATTGGGTGCCGCCCATGCGCAAAGACGAGGAGAATGCCCTAAAGGAGCAAACCAATCCGGCTTTTGAGTTTTGCAAGGCCAAATTTTGGGTTGCTTACCAAAACGACCGTTGTGTGGGTCGTATTGGTGCCATCATCATCGATCTGTGGAATAAAAAAAACGACCAAAAATACGGACGCTTCACCAGGACTGAGTTTATTGATGATAAAAACGTATCGGAGGAACTATTTAAGGTAGCCGAAAACTGGTTGCGCGACCAAGGCATGGAATATGTGCATGGCCCTCTGGGTTTCTCGAACTTGGACCACCAGGGGGTTTTGGTTGAAGGGCACGACTGGTTGCCATCGGTGGTGTCGGACTATCATTTCGAATACTACCACAAACACATCGAAGCATTGGGTTACAACAAAGAGATTGACTGGTTGGAATTCAGGATCACTTTCCCCGATGCCCTGCCCGAAAAATCATATAAGGTGGCCGAAATGCTCAAGTCGAGGTACAGCCTGGAAACCCTCAATTTCAAATCAAAAAAGGAACTGGAGCCCTACAAAGCCAAAGTATTTGAGCTATTCAACCAAGCATTCAGTCAGCTGTTTGGCACATACGCCCTGCCTCAGAAGATGATTGATTTTTATATTGCGAAATTCTTCCCCATCCTGCAACCAAAATATGTTAAGATTGTTTTGGACAAGGACAAGGAGCTGGCAGGCTTTTTGATTGCGCTTCCATCACTTTCGGAAGCCATGAAAAAAGCAGGCGGCAAACTGTTTCCATTTGGATGGTATCACATCTACAAGGCTATGACGCAACCCAAAGAGATGGATTTGATGCTCACTGGGGTTAGACCAGAATTTCAAAAACTGGGTGTTGCGGCTTTG
>JAGPIS010000152.1 GCA_018054835.1 Breznakibacter sp.
GCGTAGGACAGTACCTCCCCCATCTCAACAATAATTATCCTAAAGCGGCCTCATCCAACAAGAACCTAAAAACGAAACAGATCAAATACAATCGGACAAGATCACTGGGCGTTATAAAAAATAACTATTTTTGAGTTAATATTTAAAAAACCATTTTTAATATGAAACACAAGGTATATATGACCAAACCTCAATTTTCACAAACATTTTGTCTTATGATTAGAAAAACATATTATAAATCGGCATAACCACTAAATAAGCAGCACTACTTTTTATAATCCGCTTAAATTCAACACCTTAATCAAATGAAATTCTAAACAATTATGCAATACTCAAAACTACTTGTGATTATCGGGTTTCTTTGTCTGATTTCTTGCAACAAAGGGGGTCAAAAACAACGAAAGCCACTTTCGCTGAAATCAGATAGCATAAAAAAGGTCGATAGATTCACTAGTTATTACCACGATGGCAAAATCAAAGAAGAAGGCGTTTATAACGATAGCATTAAAGTAGGCCTTTGGAGAGAATGGTACAATGATGGAGATCTTAAATGGAGCGGTTATTATAATATAGACAATGAAAGAAAAATCAACATCTCACAACAAAAGCCTTTATTATTATTCTTAGAAGAGACAGGTAAATTGAAAATCAACACCTGTTACACTGCAAAGGTAAAAGTAAATGGATTACATCCCAAAGATATATTGCTATCCACAAAAAATAAAGTTTCAATGACTTTCGATCACAATAGTGATTACTTTAGTTTCACTTTCAAAAACGAAGGAGCTGTTAAAATAAAAGTCTATGCTGTATATTTTTCAGAAGATTATTATGTGGGTGAAATACCCTTAACTATAATAAATTAAACAGGGTTTGTATTATAAAAAACTGGGTATGATTTTTATATAAAGATTTAATCGTCGAAGGTTACTACGTTATTGAGTAACCTCGCCCACTCCAGCGCCAATCTTTTTACTACGGTATTAATCATTCAGCCAGCCCCTGCTGATCAGATCTACAACCATCAATAACGACCACTTTGGATCACCAACATTGTTCATGAGGATTATACACAAATGCACGGCTCCCAGTGCAAATCATCCAACATAAAAAAGGCTTACAAGTATAAACCTGTAAGCCTTTAGTACCGAGAGGCGGGCTTGAACCGCCGACCTCATGATTATGAATCATGCGCTCTAACCAGCTGAGCTACCTCGGCATTTCCGGAAATCAACCTTCTTTATTGCCCCTTCGGGCGACCGATGTTATTCCCTTTTTGCGGTTGCAAATGTATGGCACTTTTTTTAATTGTGCAATACCTGAATTATAAAAATACGCAAAACAGCCCCCTGAACCACGCTTCAAATAAGTCATAAACCTTATAACCAAAGCCTTTCAGAAATAAAAAAAACAACAGATTAAGCATTTTTTAACGTTTACAGCCCTTTTATATTTCAATATTCACTATCTTGTAGCAGTGAAAAATTTAAACAGATACCCATGTCAATACAAAAGGAAAAAATATCTCTGGAATACATTTTCAAAACTTCACCGGGGATTCTGTTCAGCCGGCTCAGCACGGCCAGTGGACTATCGGAATGGTTCGCCGACGACGTCAACATAAAAGAGAACATCTACACATTCATGTGGGACAAAACAGAACAGACCGCTGAGTTGCTTCAAAAAAAGGAGAACAAAACCATCCGGTTCCGTTGGCTCAACGAGGAGGATGACACACCAACCGACAACGAAGAATCCGATTATTTCGAATTCAAAATCACCGTACTGGAGCTGACCGGTGAAACAGCACTGATTGTCACCGATTCGGTACTGCCCGAGGAGAGAGAAGATACCATCGAGCTTTGGAATGAACAGATAGAACAATTAAGAACCAAACTCGGTTCATCATAAATAAAAACACCCTCCCCGGGTGTTTTTTTGTTTTGGACAATTCTCTGTCGTTTCGATTCGATATAAGCAAACTTTCTGCTATTTTTGCAAAGCATTGAACCGCGCCAATAGTTTATTGGTTTTTCATAGAGATTATATAAAAGATGAAGAAACTCCACCTTTTCATACTCAAAAGCTACCTGGGTCCGCTTTTTATGACCTTTTTCATTTCCATGTTCATCTTGGTGATGCAATTCTTATGGCGGTACATCGACGATTTGGTTGGGAAAGGCCTGGAATTCCATGTCTTGGCCGAGCTTCTCTTTTACGCTTCGGTACAGGTTGTCCCTATGGCACTGCCCCTGGCCATCCTGCTGGCCTCGCTGATGGCCTTCGGGAATCTGGGCGAAAACTATGAATTGACCGCAATCAAAGCGGCAGGAGTATCGCTGCCCCGTACCATGGCACCGCTAATTGCCTTGACGGTGGCCATATCCATCGGAGCCTTCTGGTTTTCGAACAACATCATGCCGGTGGCTAACCTCAAGCTCTTTTCGCTGCTCTACAGCGTCAAACAAGCACGACCCGAACTGGAAATCAAAGAACGTATTTTTTACGACGGGGTGGATGATTTCAGAATCAAGATCGATAAAAAAAACCCAAAAACGGGGATGATGCACAACCTGATGATCTACGACCACCGCGACAAGGTGAACCGCAACACCAATGTCACCCTGGCCGATTCGGGCAAGATGCAGATATCCGACGAAAAGAACTACATCATGTTGACGCTTTACAACGGCGTCACCTACGATGAAAAGGTTGGTTTCGACAAACGCAGAATGAACGAACGCGACAAACAATTCTACCGGCGCGACAAGTACGACGACCAAACCGTGTTGATAGAGCTACAGGGGATGAATTTCGCAAAAACCGACGAGAGCCTATTCAAGTCGCTCGACAAGATGAAGAACCTCACCCAGCTCAAAAAAGACGAAGATTCGCTCACCACAGAGCAAGCCAAATACATCACCGAACTGGCGCGGCAAGCCGACAACTTCTATTTCCAGAAGGGTCGCTACCACTACCAAAACAAGCAGATGGACCTGAACAAGATGATCGATTCAACATCGACTCTCAACATCGATTCACTATTCAACAAGCTGACGCCCGACCAGAAAAAAACAGCATACGAAACAGCCATCCGCGCAGCGCAGGATCACAAGCTGAACATCGACGAGAAGATGAGCTACATCGACCGCGAACAAAAGAAGATCAACCGGCACCAGATGGAGCTTCACCGCAAGTTCACCCTCTCCTTCGCCTGCCTGATATTCTTCTTTATTGGAGCACCTCTGGGCGCCATCATCAGGAAAGGGGGGCTGGGCATGCCGGTTGTGATATCGGTATTGTTTTTCATTTTCTATTACATCATCGATACCATGGGGGCCAAATTCGCCCGCGAAGGGGTATGGCAAGTGTATCAGGGGATGTGGCTATCCTCGGCCATACTGGCACCCATCGGCATTTTCTTAACCTATAAATCATCAACCGATTCGGCACTGTTGAATTCAGAAGCTTACACCATCTTTTTCGAGAAGGTGGCCAAAGAGTTCAAACGGCGGCTTAACAACAAGCGTTAAGCTTTTTTAGGTTGCCCATGCACGATAAATCACTAATTTTGCCTGAAATCAAGTTTACGATCCAATAAAAAGCACACGAACATGTCAGACAACATAAAAATAGAGCTCAACACCATTGAAGAAGCCATTGATGCCATCCGAAAGGGCGAACTGATCATTGTGGTTGACGATGAAGACCGTGAAAATGAAGGCGACTTTATTGCTGCCGCCGAACTCATCACGCCCGAGAAGGTGAACTTCATGGCCATGCATGGCCGGGGACTGCTTTGTGCCCCCATCACCCAAGAACGTGCCGAAGAGCTCGAACTGGACTTGATGGTTGGAAACAACACCTCCATGCACGCAACACCCTTCACCGTTTCGGTTGACCTGCTCGGACATGGTTGCTCCACAGGCATTTCGGCATCGGACCGGGCAAAAACCATCCAAGCCCTCTGCAACAGCGAAACAAAACCCGATGAGCTGGGGCGTCCTGGCCATATCTTCCCATTGAAGGCACGCGACAAAGGGGTGTTGAAACGGGCTGGCCATACCGAGGCGGCGGTTGATTTCGCCCGCCTTGCAGGCCTCTATCCTGCCGGTGTATTGATTGAAATCATGAACGAGGATGGCACCATGGCACGCCTGCCCGATCTGATGGTGACTGCAAAAAAATTCAACCTCAAAATCGTCACCATCAAGGATCTGATTGCTTACCGGGTTAGGCAGGAGAGTTTGATCATCAAGGGACAGGAAGTTTCATTACCCACAGCCCATGGCAATTTCCGTTTCATCCCCTTCAAACAAAAATCCAACGGGCTTGAGCACATGGCATTGATCAAAGGAGAATGGACTGAAGAAGAAGCCGTATTGGTGCGGGTACACTCCTCGTGTGCCACAGGTGACATTTTCGGGTCTCTGCGCTGCGAATGCGGCCAGCAGCTCCACAAAGCCATGGAAGCCATCGAAAAAGAGGGGAAAGGCGCTATCGTATACATGAACCAAGAGGGCCGTGGCATTGGACTGATGAACAAGATTGCCGCCTACAAACTTCAGGAAGAGGGTATGGATACAGTGGATGCCAACGTGGAACTTGGATTCGAAGCCGACGAGCGCGATTACGGCGTGGGTGCCCAAATCTTACGCGAACTGGGCGTGAAAAAAATGCGCCTGATGACCAACAACCCCATCAAACGCATCGGGCTGGAAGGATATGGCCTTGAGATTGTCGAAAACATCGCAATAGAGATTCAACCCAACCCCTTCAACGAATTCTACATGCATACCAAAAAAGAGAAGATGGGGCACAACCTCAAGTACTTCAAATACGACAACAAATAAAAACAAAGAAGAGGCACCCCAAAAGGTAGCC
>JAGPIS010000153.1 GCA_018054835.1 Breznakibacter sp.
GTTCAGGCGCTCCGCCGTGGAACCGATATCTTGGTAGCCACACCGGGGCGTTTGCTCGACTTGATGGATCAAGGCTACATCAGCCTGAGCGATATTGGTATTTTTGTGCTTGATGAAGCCGACCGCATGCTCGACATGGGCTTTATCCACGATATCCGCAAGTTGTTGAAAGTATTGCCCAAACGGAGGCAAACGCTTTTCTTCTCGGCCACCATGCCGCCGGAGATTATGAAACTGGCCGACACCATCTTGAGCAATCCGCAAAAGGTTTCGGTAACGCCCGCTTCCACCACAGCAGAGACCATTCAACAAGAAATCTATTTTGTTGACCGCATCAATAAAAATTCCCTGCTGGTCGATTTGATCAACCAGCACAATATTGCCTCGGCGTTGGTATTTACCCGCACAAAACATGGTGCCGATAAGGTGACCCGTGTCTTGAACAACCATAGCATCAGTGCCGAAGCCATTCATGGCAACAAGAGCCAGAATGCCCGTCAAAATGCGTTGAACAATTTCAAGGCTCGCAAGACCCGTGTTTTGGTGGCCACCGACATTGCCGCACGAGGCATCGATGTGGACAATTTGCAGTATGTCTTCAATTTTGAGCTACCCAACGTGCCCGAAACTTATGTGCACCGCATTGGCCGCACAGGTCGCGCCGGCGCCGAAGGAATAGCATTTTCGTTCTGCGATTCGGAAGAGAAAGCTTATTTGAAAGATATTGAAAAGCTGATACGCCTTAAGCTGCCCGTTCAAACCGATCATGGTTATCCAATGATGGGAACCCAAGCCGTAGAGAAGCCATCATCGGTGAGTGGTAAGCGGGAAGAGATTATTTTCAAAGGCGAAGGTAAAAACCCGAGGGTTAAAAAGGCTGCCCAGCCTCGGCAAGGCCAGCCACATCTAGGGCAAGCTCATCAAGGCCAGTCAAATAAGGCCAAACCAACCAAAACAAACCAGCCAACCAAACCAGCCGTTGTGGCCAGTGTTGAAGAGCCAGTGAAAAAGGGGCTTTTCAGCCGGTGGAGCCGGAAGAAATAAATTGATAAGAGGCTGTCTAATTTTTAGGCAGCCTCTTGTTTTTACTAGCCTTTTCAATTAGATTTGTAACCATTGTATAAGGTTGTATAATGTGGTTATGAATGAGTATTTGACACTTTCGGAAGCTGCCGAATTGATCGGGAAAAGCAAGGAGACCTTGCGCCGCTGGGATCGGGAAGGTAAGTTGTCTGCTGTTCGTGAACCGATAAGCAATTACCGTATGTATAGACGTGACCAGGTTGATGGTTTGTTATCAGAATTTGTTTTTCCAGAGACAGAAGAGGTTGTTTCCAATCATGAGGTTCCCAATCATGATTATTCAGTGATAGAACTCTTTGCAGGAGCTGGGGGTTTGGCTGTAGGTCTCGAAAAAGCGGGGTTGAAATGTGTCGCTTTGAATGAGATTGATAAATATGCTTGCGCTACCTTGCGCAAAAACCGGCCAAATTGGAATGTGTTAGAGGGTGATGTGAGGGGGCTGGATTTTTCGCATTATCACAATCAGGTGGATGTGGTGACGGGTGGTTTTCCGTGCCAGGCATTCAGCTATGCCGGCAAAAAACTGGGGTTGGCCGATGCCCGAGGAACCCTCTTCTATGAGTTTGCCCGCGTGGTGCAAGAGGTTAATCCATTGATTTGCATAGGAGAAAATGTGAGGGGATTGCTTAGCCATGAGAACGGACGGACGCTTCAGGGGATGATCTCCATTTTAGATGAGATTGGTTATCATGTTGTGCCTGTTCAAGTGTTGAAAGCAATTCATTACAAAGTGCCCCAAAAACGTGAACGGCTTATCCTGGTAGGGATACGCAAGGATATTTCGGTTCAGTACGAATATCCCAAGGCCTATACAAAAGTCTATCATTTAAAAGATGCCTTGAAGAAGGGCGAGTTGTTCGATTGTGATGTTCCAGTTTCGTTAGGTGCCAAATATCCAGCCTCCAAACAGAAAGTATTGGATCTGGTACCGCCCAAAGGTTACTGGCGCGATTTGCCTGTCGATATTCAAAAAGAGTTTATGGGAGGCAGTTTCTATCTGGGGGGTGGTAAAACTGGCATGGCGCGCCGCATCGGCTGGGACGAACCTTGCCTGACTTTGACATGTAGTCCAGCCCAAAAACAAACTGAAAGGTGCCATCCCGACGAAACGCGTCCCTTCACCGTGCGCGAATATGCCCGCATTCAAACCTTTCCAGACAGTTGGATATTCGAAGGCCCATTGGCACAGCAATACAAGCAGATCGGCAATGCCGTGCCAGTAAACCTTGGCCGGGAGCTGGGCTATTCGGTCATCCGCTTTCTCAATCAATACTATAGCTTGTCGAAGCCCGAATAGTAAGGGAAATTATCATAACTGATCTGGTCGATGATCGATCTTCCGGAATGAGCCACTTCACCCTTTATTTCATCAAGTGCTGAATTTTTCTGGGGCTGTTTTTCTTTGTCCACCGTGGTAAGATAGTCTTGGATGGCTAGAGGAAGGGCTTTGTACAGTTGGTGCAAGGCGTCTTCTTGTCCCGAAAGGAGGGCATAGAATTGGTCGCCCGATATTTTATAAACTCGGCTATGGCTGTATTCTTTGCCGTTGATGTCTGCTTTCCATAATTCGCAAAAACTCGATTTGGCCAATATCTGCACCCAGTAGCACTTGGCTTTTTTATTGTCATCGGCATACCTGGCCAGTTTTTGGAACAGAGCTTCGGCAGCACTGCTGTTCATGGTGTTGTGCTTGTTTTTGATGTCGGCAAACAATGAGTCGTCATTTGCCTTTATATCGTAACCGCTTAATTTCCCCGATTGGAAACCTTTTATTCCACCTAAAACCTCTTCGTGAAAGGTTCCGATGGAGTTGTTGATGGATTTGTCGGTTTGCCTTAGGATCTCTGCCTGTATCAGTTTCTCTTCCTCGATTTGGTTGAAGCAGGCGTCGAATGTAAGTTTGATGGTGTCTATCTTGTTGCTGTAGAAATGTTTGAGGGAGATGTTGTTCTTTGCTTTCAAATATGCATTGTGCAGGTTGCCAATGCATTGCAATAGGTGGTCGTCCGATATGAAACCGACATATTTGTTTTTCATTATCTAGGGTTTAGTTGTTGGTTCGCAAATATAATGATTATTGTGTAATTGTAACTGCTGGTCTTGAAGTGCCTCAATTGATTCCCATAATGGTGTTTTTTCTCTGTTGTCTTCAAAGAATTGGGCATCTTGCCAGTGTTCACATCCGGTTTTGTTGGGTGAACACATTTATGGCAAATAGAACCAATATTACCAGTTATAATGACCAAATAACTAATCAAAAACTATTTTTTTGCGATTGTCGTTCTTGACTTTGAAATCAATCTCCCTTAGCTGATTGTTCCCAGAATTCCCATGGTTGTATTTTTGAGAGGAAATGATGCGAATATCTTGCCAGTTCATTAAACTCTTCACCTTGGTTGCTGTTATGTGGGGGTGATTTTGAAGGTGCGATTCCCGTTAAGGGAATGCGGATCAATAGGAACCCCAATTGTTGTAACCAGAAAACAGTGCTATCATGTTGAATATTCCCAATAGTGGCAAGAAACGAATTGTAATTATCGGAGGCGGATTTGCCGGTATTAAGTTGGCTGAAGAGCTGAAAAATTCTGATTGTCAAGTCGTTTTAATTGATAAAAACAACTACCATCAGTTTCAACCTCTTTTTTACCAAGTCGCCACCGCAGGTATTGAACCCAGTGGCATTTTGTTCCCGCTTAGGAAGTTGTTCCACCGGCATCGTGACTTTTATTTGAGGATCACCGAAGTGACTTCTGTCGATTGCGAGCGAAAGGAGGTGCATACCAAATCGGGTAGTTGCAGTTACGATTACTTGGTGATCGCCGCCGGAGCCGAAACATCTTACTTCGGACTCGAAAACATCCAAAGGGTGGCCTACCCCATGAAATCGGTTACAGAGGCTTTGTCGTTGCGCAATGGCATTCTTAAAAATCTTGAACGGGCATTGTTTGAGGTTGACATTCGGCGCAAGGAAGAGCTGATGAACCTGGTGGTGGTGGGTGGCGGACCAACCGGTACCGAGGTGGCCGGGGCGCTGGCCGAGATGAAAAAACACATTTTCCCCAAGGAGTACAAGGAACTCGACATTGCCAAAATACGCATTGTGTTGATCGAAGCCTCTCCATCGTTACTGGGCGGGATGTCGCACCGCTCTTCGGCCAAATCGGAGCGTTATCTGAAGAAATTGGGGGTTGAAGTTCTAACGGGTGTTCAGGTGAAGGATTATCAAAACAACTCGGTGATATTGAGCAATGGCGATGCCATACCGACCCAGACGGTGATATGGGCTGCTGGGATCAAAGGCACCAAACTCGAAGGCATTCCCGCAGAGGTTTACACACCGGGTGGGCGGATCAAGGTGGATGCGTTCAACCGGGCTGAAGGCATTGACTCTCTTTTCGCCATCGGCGATAATTGCGTGATGGTAAGCGACGCGTTGCCTAAAGGCCATCCCCAAGTGGCTCAGGTGGCCATTCAGCAGGCTCGTAATTTGGGGCGCAACTTCAAGCTTCTATTGCAAAAAAAGGAGATGATTCCTTTCCGTTATAAGAATTTGGGCTCGATGGCTACAGTGGGACGGCATTTGGCTGTGGCCGACTTACCCGGCGTGACCTTGTTTGGTTTTTTTGCCTGGTACGTTTGGATGTTTGTCCACCTGATGTCGATCCTGGGGGTAAAAAACCGAATGTTCGTATTCCTCAACTGGTTGTGGAGTTATTTCACCTTCGACCAGTCGCTGAGGTTGATCATTAAGCGCGACGC
>JAGPIS010000154.1 GCA_018054835.1 Breznakibacter sp.
GGTTTGTTGGGGTTATCAGGAATAATCTCATTCAAATGGTCATCAGTCCGATCGATAGGATCCTCATTGATCACCAACGGTGGCTCCTCAAGGTTGTTTTGTGGGAAGTAGCTGATCAGCTTGCGAATGATCTGAATACCTTCCTGCTCGCTTTCGGACACAAAGTGGGTAACCCCTGATTTGGAACCGTGCACTGAAGCACCACCCAATTCCTCGTCGGTAACGTCCTCACCGGTAACAGTTTTAACTACCTTGGGACCAGTCAAGAACATATAGCTCTTGTCTTTGTTCATCACGATGAAGTCGGTAAGGGCTGGTGAATAAACGGCACCACCGGCACAAGGACCGAAGATGGCCGAGATTTGAGGTATCACACCCGAAGCCAAGATGTTGCGTTGGAAAATTTCGGTATAACCAGCCAGTGCAGTCACACCTTCTTGGATACGTGCTCCACCCGAGTCATTCAATCCAATGACAGGTGCACCCACCTTCATGGCCATATCCATCACTTTGCAAATTTTTTGTGCAAAGGTTTCGGATAGAGAACCACCAAAGACGGTGAAATCCTGGGCAAACACATAAACAATACGACCGTCGATGGTTCCGCAACCGGTAACCACGCCATCGCCCATGAATTTGGTCTCTTCCATGCCGAAGTTGGTACAACGGTGGGTGACAAACATATCGAACTCTTCGAAGCTGCCTTCATCAACCAGCAATTCAATACGTTCGCGGGCAGTGAGTTTGCCCTTGGCATGTTGTGCATCGATGCGCTTTTGACCGCCACCAAGCTTAGCTTGCGCGCGTTTTTCAATAAGTGCTTTTACTTTATCTTTATTTTGCATGAAATATATAGCTTAAAAGTTTATTCGTTGGGATGTTCGCAAAGCTCGGTCAACACGCCGAAAGTAGATTTGGGATGTAAAAACCCGATGTTCAAACCTTCAGCACCCTTGCGTGGTGTTTTGTCGATCAATTGAACACCCATTTCGGCAGCCAATTCCAACTTTCCTGCCAAGCCCTCAACAGCAAAAGCCAGGTGATGGATTCCTTCGCCTTTTTTCTCGATGAATTTGCCAATAGGGCCTTCGGGATCTGTTGATTCAAGTAATTCGATCTTTGTTTGACCCACTTTAAAAAATGCCGTTTTCACCCGTTGGTCAGTCACCTCTTCTACAGCATAACATTCAAGGCCGAACACTTTTTCATAAAAAGGTATAGCCTGTTCGAGGCTTTTTACCGCAATACCAATGTGTTCAATATGCGTTGGTTTCATAAAAAGTTATTTATGGTTTATCTTTTATTATTGATTGACAAAAATAGAATTAATAAATATGAGGACAACATATTTTTGTCATGAAAAAGGTTGTTTTACAACATATCTAAAGAGAGCTGTTTCAATAATTTATACATTCCAGCACCCTTTTTCAACCCTCTTAAAAACTCAACAGCAGCCAATTACAGAAAAAAATCCTCAATGATTATCAAAACCTTCTTGTTTGCAGGGTCGGAGACCCGAAACATGATAAACACATGGAAATTGGAAATATTTCGGTGCTCTGCACCAAAGGACAATTGGCAATGTCGGTTTTCTAAAAATATTTCGCGGCGCTGCCGCTAGGTTAATTGGGCGATTCCTACCAATAATAAAGTAGAAACAGCTGGCAAGAGATTCCTTCCTCCACTGCGTTGCGGCGACAATAACTGGTCCCGACTGGACGACAAAAGATTCCTCTCTCCACTGCGTTGCTTTACCAACCATTGATTCAAGCCTGAACAGAAAGAGATTCCTCTCTCCACTGCGTTGCGATCGGAATGACGCCTCTCCTGTCGTCTTAAGGATTTAGGGAATTTTGGCGGCAAAGCCGCCAAAATTCCCTAAATCCTTTTCTATCAGATCAATGGTCATTCCGACCGAAGGGAGGAATCTCTGTTTTTACTGCAACGCCCTCTATCATAAACAGATCAACCCTTTTCAAGTGAAAGCAAAATTATTGTTTTGCTTAGGCATCAATAATCCATTGACAGTATTATTTCCTCCGAAAAAGATAGAAATTACTTCAGGAGTGCATCTTGATTGTGTGGCAAGATATGCTTATTTTTATTCGAAGAAATATCACCCCATCAACAAATATCATGAACAAGACAGGATTTGTATATATAATGACAAACAAGAGGAGATCAACATTATACATTGGTGTCACTAACAATTTATGCCGAAGAATTTATGAACACAAATCACATATCCTCAAAGATTCATTCACCGCCAGATACAACCTTGACTACTGCATTTACTTTGAGGAATACCCTTTTATGGATTTGGCGTTGAAAAGGGAAAAAGAACTAAAGAATTGGAATCGAAAAAAGAAAGAAGATCTAATAAACAAAAAGAATCCTGAATGGAAAGTAATGGTAACAGAACATGGTTTCGTAAGAGACAAACAAACTTTCCTTCAACAAATTAACACACTACTAAGCGAACTACAACAAAATAAAACAATTACACCAGCAGGACAAAAAAAATTGATCTAACACTCTATTCACTCCTATCGAATTAAAGATCAAAAGAGCTAATTGAGGTTTCATTTTCCAAAAACCACAATTCTTAATTGGAGCAATTGAAAAGGTTTTCTTCAACACTTGGATACATGCCAAGCCCTGAACCACTATTAAAAAAAAGGGATTCCTTCCTCCACTGCGTTGCGGCGACAATAACTGGTCCCGACTGGACGACAAGAGATTCCTCTCTCCACTACGTTAAGATGCCAATGACTGATCACTACTGCAAGACAAGAGATTCCTTCCTCCACTACGTTGCCATGCCAACCATTGATTCAAGCCTGAACAGAAAGAGATTCCTCTCTCCACTGCGTTGCGATCGGAATGACGCTTCGCCTGTGGGTTTAAGGATTTAGGGGATTTTGGCGGCAAAGCCGCCAAAATCCCCTAAATCCTTTTCTATCATTCCAATGGTCATTCCGACCGGAGGGAGGAATCTCTTTTTCTTACTGCAACTCCTCTGTTATAAACAAATCAAACCTTTTCTAAAGGAGCTATGCGAAATTCAGTCCGAAAAGAAAAAGAGAGAGGGGTTTAGGCTGTATGCCGTTACCCCCCTCTAATCGTTCTTATAAAAACCGTTCATTCACAAGGAAAACAAAGGCATTACCCCTCTATCAAACACCTTATTTCAATTGCGACAATGCTTCTTTAATACGGTGCATGGCCAGAACTAGTTTCTCATCACTGGCAGCATAAGAGATGCGGATATAACCTTCCACTCCGAAAGCCGATCCGGCTACAGTGGCCACGTGCCCATGGTCGAGCAGGTAAATGCACAGCTCGCTGGTGTTAGCAATTACTTTACCTTGAAATGACTTGCCAAGGTAATGGTTGACATCGGGGAAAATATAAAATGCCCCCGGGGGTGTGTTCACCTGGAGCCCTGGAATCTCCTTGGCAAGGCTCATCACCAAGTCGCGGCGGCGCTTGAATGCAGCCGTCATGGCCAGTGATGCCTCATCGGAGCCGGTCATGGCAGCCAAGGCAGCCATTTGTGTAATGGTGCAGGTACCGGAAGTGAACTGGCTCTGCAGCTTGTTACACGCTTTGGCAATTTCCATTGGAGCGGCAATGTAGCCCAAACGCCAGCCGGTCATAGCATAGCCTTTGGAACAGCCGTTGACGATGATCACCCTTGGGAAAAGATCGTCAATTTGAGCCCACGACACATGTTCCTGATCGTAGGTAATCATCTCGTAAATTTCGTCGGAAATGATCAGGATATGTGGATGCTTGCGCAACACCACGGCAAGGGCTTCCATCTCCTGGCGCGAATACATGCTGCCCGAAGGGTTGGAAGGCGAATTCATCAGGATCGCTTTTGTTTGTGGTGTGATGACAGACTCCAATTGTGCGGCTGTGATTTTGAAATCCTGGTCGATACCGGCCTCCACCACCACACTTTTTCCTTCGCACAGTTTGACCAGTTCCAGGTAGCTAACCCAGTAAGGGGCAGGAATCACCACCTCGTCGCCGGGACCGATGATGCTCATCAAAACATTGGCCAGCGAGTGTTTGCCCCCTCCCGAAACCACCACCTGATTCATATGGTAATTAACGCCAAAGCGGCGTTCCAGGCGATCGGCAATGGCTTGGCGCAGTTCGGGGAAACCAGGCACAGGCGGATAGTGGGTGATATTATTATCGATGGCCTGTTTCGCAGCTTCTTTTATATGTGCTGGGGTATCAAAGTCGGGCTCTCCAAGGCTTAAATTGATCACATCAATCCCTTTTGATTGTAATTCACGGCTGCGCTGCGACATGGCTATTGTTTCGGACTCACCCAAAGCCATCAGACGCGATGATAATAGACTCATAAACGGTTGCTTTTATTAATTAATTTGGCAGCACTAAATTATTTAAAACTGTTAGATAAAACAAAACAGAAGTGAGAATTTAACAGCGACTATTCAACAATTTGTGCTATCCCATCACCAATCCTATAATTATTAACAAATTAATCCTATTTTTGCCTTATCAAGAAAGCTAGCCATGACACAGATATTGATTGTAACCATCCCCCTGCTGATCTTATCGGTCACCACATTGCTGACCATATTTGGGTTGATGCGCTCGGAACAGAAGAAAAGGCAATTGGAATTGATCCTGCGCGACAAGGCCAATATTTTGCCCAACCGGCTTCAGGCCTACGAGCGGATAGCTCTTTTCGTGGAGCGCATCTCGCCCGAATCGCTTATCCTCAGGGAGCAAAACGATGCCATCAACTGCCTGGTTTTTCATTCGATATTACTG
>JAGPIS010000026.1 GCA_018054835.1 Breznakibacter sp.
TCTCCAATGTGATGGGGAGCATCAACCCCATCGGCCAAATTATTGACATGGCTCATGCTCATGGCATTCCGGTGATGGTGGATGCGGCTCAAAGCATTCAGCACCATAAGATGGATGTGCAGCAACTCGACTGCGATTTCCTAGTGTTTTCGGGTCACAAAATGTACGGCCCCACCGGTATTGGGGTGCTCTACGGTAAGGAGAAATGGCTCAATCAGATGGTTCCATGGCAGGGGGGGGGCGAAATGATTGAAAAGGTGACGTTTGAAAAAACCACCTTCAACCAGCTTCCGTTTAAATTTGAGGCTGGCACGCCCGACTATGCAGGTGCCATAGGCCTGGGTGCCGCCATCGATTTCATCAACGGCATTGGTTTGGAGGCCATCGAAACTTATGAACATGGGTTGCACCAGTATGCCATGGAACGGCTGCAAGCCATCCCCGGCATGCGCTTTATCGGGCAGGCTCAAAACCATTCGGGGGTCATCTCTTTCCTGGTTGACAATATCCATCCGTTCGACATGGGCATGTTCCTCGACAAAATGGGAATCGCCGTGCGTACCGGGCATCATTGTGCCCAACCTTTGATGCAGCGTTTTGATATCCCTGGTACCGTAAGGGCATCGTTTGCCCTGTACAATACCACCGATGAGGTGGATATTCTGGTGGCCGGTATTCAAAAAGTGAAGCAGCTGTTTGGTTGATGGCTGCATTATTCACACTTTTGCATAAAGATTTAAATTATGACTATTGATCAAATACAGGAAGAGATTGTTGAAGAGTTCTCGGCTTTCGACGATTGGATGGACAAATACTCTTATTTGATAGAGCTGGGCAATGCCTTGGAGCCCTACAATGAGGCACACCGCAAGGAACAGAACCTGATTGAGGGGTGCCAAAGCAAGGTGTGGCTCAATGCCGAATTGCACGATGGTAAAGTGGTGTTTGAGGGCGATAGCGACGCCATCATCGTGAAAGGGATTGTGGCTCTGCTTATTCGTGCGCTCTCGGGTCATACGCCCGCTGAGATCCTCGAAAGCGAATTGGGTTTTGTTGAAAAAATTGGGTTGAAGGAACATTTGTCGCCTACCCGTTCCAATGGTTTGGTGGCCATGATCAAGCAAATGAAGCTTTATGCCTTGGCTTACAAAACCAAAATGAGTCATTAAATTATAAAACATACCGTTATGGCCGAATTTATGCAGTTGGAATCCCAAATTGTGGAAGCCATCAAAACCATATACGATCCCGAAATCCCGGTGAATATTTACGATTTGGGGTTGATCTACGAGGTGGATGTGAATGAGCAGAACGAAGTTCGCATTGTGATGACGCTTACTTCGCCCAATTGCCCCGTGGCCGAAAGCTTGCCCGAAGAGGTGATTGAAAAGGTGAAGGCTGTGGAAGGCGTTAAGGAGGTGGAGCTGAATCTGACTTTCGATCCGCCATGGAGCCGCGAAATGCTCTCCGATGAAGCGTTGCTGGAGTTAGGGCTGCTTTAGGCAGTGCTCCCTCTGGCGTTTGTATGAATTTCAACTGATAATGGTCTATGGATCCTGCGGTTAAGCTGTCGATTAAGAATAAAGCCCTTGAATTGGGTTTTGATGACATAGGATTCACACCGATGGCCAACTTAACCGACCATCAAACCAAACTGAGGGCGTGGCTCGACAATGGATACCATGCTGGAATGGCCTATATGGCCAACCATTTCGATAAGCGCTTGAATCCCGCCCTTCTGGTGGAGGATGCCAAAAGTGTCATTTCGTTGGTGCACAACTACTATCCTAAGCAGCACCAATTGCCGGGGAGTCCTGTTGTTGCCCGTTATGCTTATGGGCAGGATTACCACGATGTGTTGCGCGACAAGATGAACCGGCTGTTCGATTTCATTCGCGATCATCATTGCCCAACCCTTCAAGGGCGTGTGTTTGTCGATTCAGCCCCCGTGATGGAACGAGCCTGGGCCGCCAAATCGGGACTTGGGTGGATCGGGAAAAATGGGTTGCTGATTCATCGGCGGTTGGGATCTTTCCTCTTTATATCAGAATTGATTACCAACCTGGAGGTTGAAGCAGAGTCTGAACTCCCCAACCGTTGCGGCAACTGCACCCGTTGCATTGATGCTTGTCCCACAGGAGCTTTGCTAGGTGATGGGGTTTTGGATGCCAACCGTTGCATCTCTTACCTGACCATCGAACACAAGGGCGAGATTCCCGATGCTTACCGCGGGCAATTTCAAAACCGCATTTTTGGCTGCGACATTTGCCAAGAGGTGTGTCCATGGAACCACAAATTGACTCCCCATAATGAACCTGCTTTCTTCCCTCATCCGCGTCTCCTTAGCATGGATACTGAACAGTGGAAGAATTTTTCCGACGACGACTATGCTGCTATTTTCAAAAAGTCGGCCGTTAAAAGAACTAAATTTCAGGGTTTAATGCGCAATATCCGGTTTTTATCGGAGGAAGATCATAAAAGTTAATTCATTAAGTATAGTATTCCACAAAACTATTTTTTAATTTTACATGATTATTGACTTTAAACAATTAAATAACTCGTATGAATCCTGATTATTCCGATTATCAGCAGCACGATCCCATGCGCGTCTCCATTATTGACGCGGCTCGCGAGCTTTTTTCCCGTTACGGCTACAAAAAAACTACCATGGAAGATATTGCCCTGGTGTTGCGTAAAGGCAAAAGTTCCCTCTACTATTACTTTAAAAATAAGGAGGATATTTTTCAAGCTGTATTGGAAACTGAAGAAGCCATACTCTTTTCGCGCCTCGAGAGTGTTGTGAAATCGGTTGCGAACCCCAAGGAGAAATTTGTGCGGTATGTTAATGTGCGCATGCATACGATTCTTGAGCTGGATAATTATATGAGGACTCTCAGGGATGAGATGTATGGCGGGTATGAGTTTATTGAACGGCTCAAGGGTAAAAGCGAGGCCAAAGAGAGTGAATTTTTGCTCTCCATCATCAAAGAAGGTTTGGCCGACGGTTCCTTCTCGGTCAACAACCTGAAGATGGCTGCTACCGGTATTGCCATTGCTTTGCGAGGGATTGAAGGGCCATTGCTCAAAGCCAACGAAAATGAAGGCGATTTTCAAAATAATCTCGACAACATACTGAGTATCTTGTTCTACGGAATCATCAAACGTTAGTTTTAAACTTTTTTCATGCCATTAAAAATACCCGATTTATTGCCTGCCCGTGAAATACTGGAGGGTGAAAATGTTTTTGTCATGACTGAATCGCGGGCGGTCAATCAGGATATTCGTCCACTCAAAATTCTCATTTTTAATTTGATGCCGGTAAAAATCACCACCGAAACGCATCTGTTGAGGGTCTTGTCCAATACGCCGCTTCAAGTTGAAGTGTCGTTTCTAAAAACTTCGACCCATACCTCCAAAAACACGCCCATCGAGCATCTGGATTATTTTTACAAGACTTTCGACGAAATCAAGGATTCCAAGTTCGATGGCATGATCATCACCGGGGCGCCCGTGGAGCAGTTGGAATTTGAAAAGGTGGATTATTGGGATGAACTCGAAGCGGTGATGGACTGGAGCAAATCACATGTCACCTCCACGTTCCACATCTGCTGGGGAGCCCAAGCCGGACTCTATTTCCATTTCGGCATCCAAAAACATGATATTGGTGAGAAGATGTTTGGAATTTTCGAACACAAGGTTGCCAATCCATATGAGCCCCTTATGCGGGGGTTCGACGACCGTTTTTTCGCCCCCCACTCTCGTTATACCACGGTACATAAAAAGGATATAGAAGCCAATAGTCAATTGGTGATGCTATCTTGGTCCGAAGATGCAGGCGTTTACATTGCCATGTCGGCCGATCGGCGTCAGATTTTTGTGACAGGCCATTCGGAGTACGACCCCGATACTTTGAAAAATGAGTACGAGCGGGATGTTAACAAAGGTCTAGATACAGCCCTTCCGGCCAATTATTTTCCCAACAACGACCCCAGGCAGGCGCCCATCGTGTCATGGCGGGCACATGCCCACTTGCTCTATTCCAATTGGTTGAACTATTACGTCTATCAGGCAACGCCATTTGTGATCGATGAGATCGCTTGATAGGTAAATGGGGTGTCACATTCCCGTGGAGATTTTGTTGATGATCTCTTTTTCCAAATAGTCGAATTGCTCCAGATCCTGTTCACTCACCGGGATTTGTTGGAGATCGCAAAAGTCGATGATGATGGTTTGGTCGTGCCAGTTGCCAATCAGTTGCTCCAACTGGCGCGCCTCCTGTATCTCCTTGATGGGGAAGCAGTTTGCGAATAGGCGGTTGGCAAGGTTCATCAGGTAAAAACCCCGTTTCATCAGGTGCCGAGCCTTGTGCCAATACTCGCGGTTTTCCATCCCTTTTTCGAGTAGGGTTTTGGCGCGACATTGCAATTGACCGACGTAGCCGTTGAAGAGTGCCGGTGAAAATTGGATTTGCTCAATAGGAAGCTCGTGGGCAATCTGTTTTTTTAGGTTCACCGTTTGGGCAAACTCCATGTATTTCTGCTGTTTATTGGCTATGCGCGAATCAATTTCAGCAACCAGTTCCTGTTTGTTTATTTGAGGATGTGTCTCCAATAGTATCCGGATGACTTGCCAGTCGCGCACTTTACCCGATTTTTTTGCGATCCTTTTGAATTGCATGGTCAGGTTGTCTTCGTTGGTAACAGGTGCCAACTCTTTTACAAAATGGATCAGCGCCACCAGGTATTTTATCTCCACGCGCATTTGGTGGATCACCTCTTCGGAAGGGTCGGCAATCGATTCAGCAAATAGCAAACGGAAGCAGGTGTAGTGCTCTTCAAAAATGCGGATAAACGAATGTGCTGGCATAATGGTCAATTTAATATTTCGGCTTCCGTAGGGTGCCTTAATCCCTTAGCATCAACAAAAACTGCTTTTACTGAGCCTATCAGTACTTTGGCCTCCACAATGATAGGTACTCGGTTCTTGTCGTCGGTCACCCAAACGGTCATGTCTTCACCACTTTTGAAAATGGTTCCTTCCACCAGCAGGGGTTTGAATTTGAGGCAGCGAAAGCGCCTGCCATCTCTTGTTTTGATGGTTTCCACCCCAAGGTACCGGATGTAAAGGTCGTAAATGGCTCCATCCACCAGCATCTTGATGGGGATTTTGGTGCCCGGTGCAAATTTGTGGTAAGGGATGTTGCGAGCCCTGTAAACCATGGTGAGTAGGTCGAACGAACACTCGTGCCATTTTAGGGTCATGTTCCTTACCGGTTCTTCCTCTTTCTGGATGCGCCCTTTTATGGTTCGGTTGGCATGGTTGAAGGTGTAATAGTTGTTGCAATAGTAGCTGCCTTCGTAATTCACCTGCTTAAACATATATGGTTCAAGCCGCATGGTGTCCACCACCACTTCAAAGGTGTCGCGCACCTTGTAGAAGAAATCGTAATTTTTATACGACGATCCGTAGGCGGTGATATGGTATGCCGGTTTCTTTTGCCACTGGCTGTTTTTAACTGTAAAGGTGACTTCGCCTGCATTCATCCACACAAAATGCCAGTTGTAATAGGCATGGTACCTCACCACTTCGCCACCTTGAAAGGCTATGTTGCGGTCAGAGCATTGTGCCTTCAGTTCTGTGCCATGGCTGGTTAGCCAAAAACAAAAAACAAGGAAAAAATGAAAATAAAAATGGTTGCGTTTTAACCTCATTTTAATAGGGTTTCTTTGTTCCTGCACAAAAAGCACTCCACAATTATTTTTGCACTTTGCCAATGTGTTGTTCTATGGAATCTATTTTTTGCGTCATGCGTCCCATCTTACCCTCTTTGATGTCCATGGTGATGGTACAATAGATTCGTTTCGAATCAGCGCTCAGCAACTCATAAGCCCTTTGCACAATCAGCAGGGCTTCCGGCATGGTTTCCGTTTCGATGGTGGTGCCCATGCTGTTCAACTGGTAGCTGGCACCACTCTCATCAATCATTTTAATCACGCGGCTGACATATTGGCTGACGCTTGTCCCTTTATCCGTAGGGAACATGGCAAGGTTGAGCAATACTGACATGGTTATTGTTTTTTACGCGTTGATATTGGCTTTCTGAATTTTTGTGAAAACTCATAGATATTGAACAGTGCGCGGTCCATCTCAATCTTGATGTCCCAGTTGGCTCGTACATTCACCTTTTCGGGGTAATAGAATACTGTTTCGGGTAGGGTATGGTTGGCGTAATCACCGGTATCCCACACACCGTTGCGGTTGGTGTCGTCAACCATTTTCAACATGTATTCACCCACTTTTATGTAGCGGAAGGCTATTTTACCCGAGGTCGGCACATAGCTTTGACGCAACACTTTTTCGTCGCGGTTGATGATTTGGATCAGGTAGTTGGGTTGAGGATTGGCCACGTTGATGTAAAGAGTGCCGTAGCTGTCGAGCTTACGGATGGAGAAGTTTTGGTTGATTGGTTTGTTGGCCACCCCATAGAAATCAATAAATGTGGCTGAGTCCATGGCCAACACGTACTCTTCGCCCGGTTGCCAGTTGTATTGCAACTTATAGCGCCGCACATTCAGTGTGTCCTGTTCAAAGTTGAATGTGAGATTATTCTGTAATGTATCCGACTTCAGAAAGAGCTTCAAACCCGCCTGGTCGGCATATTTTGCCGGGGTGGGCAGTATGATGTTGAGTGGGGCATAAAGGTCGATGGTCGATGGCACATTGATTTTCAACGCAGGAATCTCCTCTTTTTCATCTTTTTTACGCCGTTTCTTTTGTTCCACGGTGAAGTGCCACATATCCAGCGTGTCGATGCGTTCTATAGGGTTGAGCAAGGAGTCGAGTGCCGGGTAGTTGACGGCGATTTTCAAGGAGTCCTGTTTGTACATCAGGCTATCGGTCAGCCACAGTGTCACCGTGTCGTTTTGTAGCGACCGCTCCATAACGAATGGCTGGTCGTTTTGAGGGCGTCCGGGGAATGCGAAGCGCGCATTTCGACTCAGGGGCAGATTGAACATGAAGGATAATTTGTTGGCCTGCTTGCGCTCTTCCGATTTCAGGTATTGATCCACCGGTTTTTCTTTGAAAAGGTGCATCTGTATGGAGTCGGGCGTGTAGAAGAGCTGTTCCCTAGCCACTATTGAGTCGGGAGTAATGCTGTCGTTCACCATGCGGTATTCGAACGATGGAACCACTACCTCTTTTACAAAGGCGATCTGTTCGCCCCGCTGGTCGAACTTGTAGTTGCGATTCAAATCGTCCAAGGCGTAGAGGCGGTATTCGCCAGGTGCCACATTCTGGATGGAGAACCTACCTTTGGCATCTGTCTTGGCAATGCGGTTGGGAACCAGTTTTACAAAGGCTGAATCTTCTAGATTCCTGTGCAAGAACATAAGGATCCCGTCTGCGGGCGACAAGTCGTAGGCATCGAAAAGGTTGCCTGAAACCGCCATGGAATCGGTACTCTCGCCTGTAGAAAAAGAGAAGCGGAAGTTATCAAGTATGTTGCTTTCGTTGTTGTCGGATATGGCATCGGCAAAATCGAGGGTGTAGGTGGTGGCCGGTTGTAGCTCCTCCTCAAAGGTGATGCGGATGTTCTTGCCCCTTGGGTCAATAATGGGGCGTTTATTGACTGGGGGGGAGACCACAAACTTCTGGTTGGCATCCTTAAGTTGGATCAGTTCGTCGAATTCCAATTCAATGGTTTTGCCATTGAAGTTCAATGCATTTTGCTTGGGTGTGGAGTTGACCAAAACCGGAGGCTTTTCATCTTTTGGCCCGCCGGTGGGCGTGCCTGGGTTGGCGCAATACCACAACGAAAATAAAGATGCCAAAATCAGCAGCAAGTGTATCCTTCTATTTTTCAAAGCTCATTAGTTTTGTGCAAATTTAATAAGAATATAAATGTATGCTACTGATCTTTGCAGTTAATCGTTGGATGGTAAATTTTTAGAGTGGTCATTGTTTTATACCAGAATAAAATATATTTGTACCATATTAACGTAAAAACTTTAAAAATGAAAAAGGTTGTTTTTTCTCTGTTGATGATTTGCCTGACTTTTACAGTCCAGTCGCAGATTAGTGTCAAGTTTGGTGTTAAGGGTGGATTGAATGTTTCTAAAATAGTAGGATCAGCCACAAGTCTGGGGATGGTTTCGCCAGATAGCAAGGAGTTGACTTCCGGTCATTTTGGTTTGATGGCTCGTGTCAAAGTGTTGGGATTGTTGGCTGTTCAGCCCGAGGTGCTCTATTCAATGCAAGGGACTACCTATGATGGGAAAATTGGTCCTCTTCAATTTTCGCATGATTTGAAGACGAATTATGTCCAAGTGCCAGTGATGGTGAAGTTCTATCCTTTGTTTGGGTTTAATATCCAAGCCGGACCGCAGTTTGGGTACCTGGTTTCGGCAAAGATGGACGATGAAGACATCAAAGATCAATTGAATAAAAACGCATTTGCATTTAATGTGGGTGCTGGATTGGATCTTCCCTTTGGCTTGGGCGTGGATGCTCGCTATAGCATTGGTCTCTCCGATGTATTTAAAGAGGGTGCAATTGGCACCAATAGAACTAATGTATTCACTGTGGCAGCTTCGTATTGCTTCTAATCTTTTGAAATAGCTTGTATTTCGTTTTCAAACCTACCCCAATTCCTAAAATAGATTAACGTGAAAAAAATCATTGTGCTGCTTTTGTATGTGCTGGTTTCAAACCTCTTGACTTTCGGTCAGAATAGCGACCAAGATGTGGTTGGTCTGAAAATCGAGTCTGGTTACCAAATCGGAGTTGGCGATTATGGAATGGATAGGTGGAAATTGAATGTCATTGGTGCTCACCAACTTAATCCGTTTTTATCGTTGGGCCTTGGCGCTGGATTACGTTACTATTCTGATATAGAAACAGCCTTAATTCCGGTGTTTGCAGATGTTTGGGTTCGTGGCTCTGAAGGAAAAATATCCCCTTATTTTTCAATGGGAGTTGGTTATTCTTTCGATGCAACAAATGGTTTTGAAGGAGTCGGTTTTTTTCTAAATCCTTCTGTGGGTGTTAGTTTTAAGATGGCTGGCAACTCAACAATGAATTTAGGTTTGGGATATGAAATGCAGAAAATGAATATCGGTTTTTTTAATATTTATGAAGGTTATTATTACGGTTATAGCTATTATGGTTATACTGGTTATTATGATTATTCGTATTCCATTCCTAGGCGAGTGAATTCTGATGCAATTTGTCTTAGTTTAGGGATATCTTTCTGATAACGGAAATTTCCTTTCAATCTTTTGAATATAATAGTCTTCGTTTCATTATAAAGCGGCGCATCCATCAAGGTGCGCCGCTTTTATTATTCATCGCGACTCAATCGTTGGATTGAGCGGGTTTTATGTTAATTTATTGGCATGTGGGCTATCGGATGCCGTATCTTTGCAATGGCTATAACTTAAAAGGAAAATGATGAAAAAGGTACTTTTTTTTCTCTTTTTAGTTTGCGTGGCATTCAATATCCGATCTCAAGTCAGTGTCAAGTTGGGTTTGAAAGGAGGGCTTAATATTTCCAACGTAGATGCTTCCGGCTTTGCCGAGGGGATTAATTTTGAGAATAAGGCGTTGACTTCCGGTCATTTTGGTGTCTTTGCCCGCTTTAAGCTTCTTGGAACCTTGGCAATTCAGCCCGAGATTCTCTACTCCATGCAAGGCTTCACCCTGGAAGGTTCTGCATCTGAAATTGGATTTTCGCAGGATTTTAAATTGAAAATGAATTACATCCAAGTGCCTATCATGTTGAAGTTCTACCCTGTTTCGGGATTTAACCTTCAGGCTGGCCCCCAAATTGGATATCTTGCCTCGGCCAAATTCATGGGTGAGGATTTCAAGGAAGAGCTGCAGAGTACCCATTGGGCATTAAATGTGGGTGCTGGTTACGATTTCCCCTTTGGGGTTGGACTGGATGCCCGGTATTGTATTGGGCTAACCAATGTTATTGAGAATTTCGAGGGAGGTAACGGCTCCAATAAATCAAACGTTTTTACTATTTCAGCGTCCTATTGTTTCTGATAACCTTGTTGTCTCCTTTCATGAACTAATACACCGCATGCCAGATTGGATGCGGTGTTCGTTTATGTCAATTGCTTGAAAATAAACCTTCTGAAGGTTGACATTGGCCGAAGGATGGTGTAGATTTACGCGCTTATTTTTTATCAACTTAAATTGACAAGCTATGAAAAATGGCGTATTCTCCATTGCCGTTTCGTACAGTTTTTAACAGTTATCTGTCAGGATATAAAAAAAGACCGACCCTTTAGAGCCGGTCTTTTTCTTTTTATATTAAACCACTTTCCTTCAGCTTGGCTAAATCTTCGGGCGTGTCTATGGAGATGCTCTCCAGGTTGGTTTCCATAACCGCTATCCGGTAGCCGTTTTCGAGCCAGCGCAACTGTTCCAACGATTCGCACAATTCCAGTTTTCCTTGGGGTAGTTTGGTGATGCAGCCCAGAATGTCGCTGCGGTACCCATACAAACCAATGTGGTTGTAGAAGTCGTGTTTCTGGTGCCACTCCTCTTCCTTCACCCCTCGCAAGTAGGGGATGGGGGAACGGCTAAAATAGAGGGCTTCGTTTTTTGTGCCCACCACCACCTTGGGTTTGTTGGGGTTGAACAGATCGGTTGCTGCCATAACCTTTTTCACCAGAGTGGCAATTTCTGTCGCTGGGTTGGTCATTGCTTGTGCCAGTTGTTCAATTTGCAGGGGGCTGATAAACGGCTCGTCGCCCTGGATGTTGATTACAGCTGAAAACAGTCGCCCTTCAATTTTTTCAACTTGTTGCAGTGCCTCCTCGCAGCGGTCGGTGCCGCTCTGGTGGCTTTCGGATGTCATCACCACCTTGCCGCCAAACGACCGGACGGTTGAGGCGATCCGTTCGTCGTCGGTGGCCACATACACGGTGGACAATATCTTGGCAGACTGTTCGTAAACTCGCTGTATCATCGGTTTTCCCCCTATGTCGGCCAGTGGTTTGCCCGGAAAACGTGTTGATGCAAAACGTGCCGGTATCAAACCTAAAATAGCATTGAATGCACTCATGGTTATTTGATTTTGATCACCAAAAATAGGAAAAAGCCGTGGGGAAATCGAGACTTGCCTCTTTTTTTGTAACTTTGTCAGGTAAACCTGAAAAAATAGCAGACAGAATATGGATGTTCAGTTAATAAAACAACGATTCGGAATCATCGGGAACTCAGTTCACCTGAACCGGGCCATCGATATTGCTGTTCAGGTCGCACCCACCGATTTGTCCGTGCTGATCACCGGCGAGAGTGGAACCGGCAAGGAGTCCTTCCCGCAGATCATCCATCAGTTTAGTGCCCGCAAACATGGCTCCTATATAGCTGTCAACTGTGGTGCCATTCCCGAGGGAACCATCGACTCTGAGCTTTTTGGTCATGAAAAGGGGTCGTTTACCGGTGCCATGTCCGACCGCAAAGGATACTTCGAAGAGGCCGATAAGGGCACCATCTTCCTCGATGAGATAGGTGAATTGCCTTTATCTACACAGGTTCGGTTGCTCCGAGTTTTGGAAGCCGGCGAATTTATGAAGGTTGGTTCCTCCAAGGTGTTGAAAACCAATGTGCGGGTGGTGGCGGCCACTAATGTCAATTTGGAGAAGGCCATCAAGGATGGCAAGTTTCGCGAGGATCTTTTTTACCGCTTGAATAGTGTGCCTATCCGCATCCCGCCTTTGCGCGATCGGGTGGAGGACATCTACCTCTTGTTCCGAAAGTTTGCCAACGATTTTGCCGATCGGTACCGTATGCCGGCCATCAAGCTGACTGAGGATGCCAAGGAGTTGCTGATGCGTTACCGCTGGCCTGGCAATATCCGCCAATTGAAGAATATCACCGAGCAAATTTCGGTTATTGAACAAATCAGGGAGATAAATGCCGAAGGGCTACGCCCCTATATTCCTTATCACGATGGCGATTCTTTACCTGCCATTATCGGATCGGGTCATGGTAATGTGGATCAGAACACTTTCAATACTGAGCGGGAGATCCTTTACAAAGTCCTTTTTGATATGAAAAAGGATGTGAATGATTTGAAGAAGCTGGTGCTCGACATACTTCAAAACGATAACCAACAAGACCTCAGTCACGAACATGCTCAAATCATTCAAAAGCTTTATCAAACGGCCGATGGTGAATTTATCAAGCCCTCCAAGCCTCAAGCTGCACCCCAGTTTGTGTCGCCATCGCCGGCCGACCATTCCATTGAGGATATGGAGGAGTTTGTGGAAGAGTCGCTTTCGCTGGCCGATAAAGAAAAGGAGATGATTCTAAAAGCTTTGGAGAAATACAATGGTAAACGGAAATTGGCCGCCCAGGAGCTAGGCATCTCCGAAAGGACTTTGTACCGTAAGATCAAAGAGTTTGAAATTGAGGAGTAATGTATGGTAAGTAAAGCAAATAATAGCTAGATGAATGAAAAAAAGTTAACAGGGTTGGTTATTTCCCTGCTGCTGGTTTTATCTGGATGTTCCATTCGGATGACCATGAGCGGGGCTTCCATTCCCGATAATTTACAAAAATTTTCGGTTCAGTATATTGTCAACCGGGCACCTCTGGTGAATCCTACCCTGAGTCAAAATCTGACAGAAGCACTGAAGGATCGAATTTTGAACGAATCGCGGCTGACACTTTCGCGCGATTTGGGCGATGTGGATTTTTCGGGCGAGATTACCGGTTATGACACCCGCCCCATGGCGATCAAGGCTGATGCCCTTTCCGCTGAGACGCGCCTGACGGTAACGGTTAAGGTGAGGTACCGCAATTTCAAGGATCCAAAAAAGAATTGGGAATCCTCGTTTTCGGCCTACCAGGATTTTCCTTCGGAGAAGAACCTCACCGAAGTGGAGGATGAGTTGACCAAGATCATGATTGATCAGATAACTGAAAATGTATTTAATAAGGCTTTTGCCGATTGGTGATTTATGAATAAACAACAATTTTATCATTGGCTGGATAATCCCCATCTGTTGAACGAGGGTACCTTGAAAACACTCACCGAAGTGGTTCAGGAGTATCCATTTTTTCAGGCGGCTCGCATGTTGTTGATAAAAAACCTACATAACATCGAACATATCCGGTTTAATGGAGAGTTGAAAACTTGTGCGGCTCACATTGCCAACCGCCGGCAATTGTTTGAGTTGGTTTATAAGTCAAAGTCTCGGCCATCTGCCGATGCTATTACTTTGGATGCTGGAATTGAGGAGGTACAGATAAAAGGCGCTCCCTCGGCAGGTAATTTGACTCCTTTGTCGCCGGCGGTGCCCAAATCCGAGGATTTGATTTTGGGAAACCCGCACAAACAGCCAGATGAGATTAAGGTGTTGCCCCAACCTGATGCGGATTCTTCAATTCAGGCCGCACAGTCGATGGTTGTCGATTATTTTGAGGTGACCGACGACATCCCCTCTTTTGAGGTGTCGAAAACAAAAGCAACCCAAACGGGAAAAAAAGTTGAAGACTCGATCCTTTTGCCCAGTGCCGATTTGCTGGGGTATGATTTGCCTCTCCAGAGTTCGGCCTACCTCTTGGAACAGGAGTTGCCACCCATCGACTTGACCGATGAGGAGAATTATTCATTTTCAGATTGGCTGAACTATATGCGTCAGCGAAAAGTTGTGGCGCCCTCCGAGACGCTCCGTCAACCATCAAAAGGTCTTGACCTGATCGATAATTTCCTAAATCAGGATTCATTCCGGATTGTTCCAAAACCCATCGAAACAGCATCTAAAATTGAAGACAAAGTCAAACAGAGTGTTTCCGAAAATGAGGACCTGTTGACCGAGACTTTGGCCTCCATTTATATCAAGCAAAAGCATTTTCACAAGGCAATAAATATATTCGAGAAACTACGCTTGAAATATCCCGAAAAAAATACTTATTTTGCAACTCGGATTTCCGAACTTGAAAAACTATCAAAAACTCAATAAACAAACTGACTATGTACTCATTTGTATCGATTTTAGTGATGTTGGTAAGCATACTTCTGGTCTTAATCGTATTGGTTCAGAACTCAAAAGGTGGAGGTTTGGCATCAAACTTCTCTGCTTCCAATCAAATTATGGGTGTGCGTAAAACCACCGATTTCCTTGAGAAAGCCACTTGGTCGTTGGCCACTATTTTGTTGGTGCTCTCTTTTGTTTCGGTGATGGTTCTTCCACGCGAAACTATGGGGGTTCATTCCGAATTGGATGACAAGGTTAAAAACATCCAGATTCCACAACAACAAACACCTGCATTCCCAGCTCCCGAAAGCGACGATAAAACTAATGGTGATGCTGAATAATTGATTTGCAGCTATAAAGATTTAAGCCAGTTTGATTTTTCAAGCTGGCTTTTTTTGTCTTGGTTGGCAGGGGAATTAAACTAGCCAATACGAGTTGTTTAATTTGCTGGGGAAGGTGTTTTTATGGTGAAACTGATTTGATGAAATCAATTCCTTTATGAGGGTTTAAGTTTAAATGCTGTCAAGTTCTGTTTTATATTTTCCCTAAATTTCGGGGGTTCGGCTTGTGTGTAGTACGGCAGAAACAATTACGATTTTGTTGTTTTCGTCTATTGTGTAATGAATCATAAAAGGAAATGCATTTAAAACCAATGTTCTAATATTGTCATATCTTATACTGCGTGCTTTTGGCGTTTTTTTTATGAAAGAAACTTTTTCCCGAACCTGACCAGTAAACCGTTTTCCTAGGCCTGTTTGTCTTTCTTCATACCAACTTGCAGCTTCCCTGATGTCTTCTTTTGCAAGGTGTAAGATCTTGGTTTTATACATTACAGCTCCTTTTCAATTTCATTCAAAGCAGAATCAAAATCGAGTGCCGAATCAGGATTTTTACTGTATTCTTCCAGTCGTTGCTGCACTAATCTTATATGCCACTCCGGAATTTCAAGCTCTTCCTGTTCTATGCCCTTGTATTTGCTTTTCAATTTGTTCCATTCATTGATGGGAATAAACACTCCTGTCGTTTGTCCAGTGCTGTCTGAAATATACTGTAGGTTCATAATTGTTTATTTTTATTAATCAACTCTTGGGAAACATCACTTTCGTTGGTCTATTGGGTGTCAGGCCAATCTTTCTTTTTTCTAATATTGTTGATACGACTTAAATTTCCATGATAATACTTTTTTGAGTCCAATAATTAGATATTACTGCAAATATACGGTATTTTAAAGAATTAGTTTATTCTGCTCCTGATTTGCAGGATCATCATGTTTGTTTTTGGGGCATCATTATATGAGTGTGACAAACTTTCCGTATTTATTGACAATTGCGTAAAAATGTCAGTTATTTGGGTCGCTTTTGGTTAAAAACCGGATTGGCACGCTTTATGAAAAATACCTTCATGTACGATAAAACAACGTTTAACCATTTAAAAATTGAAAATATGTCAGATCTTAAAGGAAAAATTCTTGCAGGGAAAATTTTAGTAAAGCCTACGGCTGCTGAAACTAAAACATCAAGCGGAATCATTATTCCCGATTCAGCTAAAGAGAAACCTCTTCAGGGAACTGTTATTCTGGTTGGTGCTGCCAAAAAAGATGAGCCGATGGAAGTTAAAGCCGGTGATGTGGTTTTGTATGGCAAGTATGCCGGAACAGAGCTTTCAATTGATGGTACCGATTATCTTTTGATTTCACAAACTGATGTTTTGTATATCGCTTAATTAACTAATCACAAAATAATTTGCTTTATTATGGCTAAAGATATAAAATTCAATATTGAAGCTCGCGACCTTTTGAAAAAAGGTGTTGACCAGTTGGCTGATGCGGTTAAGGTGACCCTGGGTCCCAAAGGACGTAATGTTGTGATCGATAAAAAATTCGGTGCGCCACAAATCACCAAGGATGGTGTTACGGTAGCCAAAGAGATCGAATTGGCTGATCCATATGCCAATATGGGTGCGCAAATGGTTAAAGAGGTGGCCTCCAAAACCGGTGATGATGCAGGCGATGGTACAACTACTGCCACTGTTTTGGCACAGTCCATCATCTCTGTCGGTTTGAAAAACGTTACTGCCGGCGCTAATCCCATGGATTTGAAACGCGGTATCGACCTGGCTGTTGAAAAAGTGGTGGCAAGCATCAAGTCGCAAGCTACCGCGGTAGGCGACCACAGCGAGAAAATTGAGCAAGTAGCCACCATCTCGGCCAA
>JAGPIS010000155.1 GCA_018054835.1 Breznakibacter sp.
TTTGTCAAAATGCCTGTTGGCAAACCCCTTTACTACACCGATGTGGTTTCGCAGTTCATGAGCGACGACTCGGCGCAGCGCATCTCTTACGAGGTGAAAGATGTTTCCTTCCAGTTCAAATCGGGTGGCATCGGACTGCGCAACATCAACCTGTTCGAGGAGCAAGGCAAGTTGGTGGGCATCATGGGTGCCAGTGGTGCCGGTAAAACTACCCTTTTGAATGTCTTGTGCGGAAACGAAACCCCTTCGGGCGGCGAGGTGTTGATCAATGGCGTTGACCTGCATAAAAACCCCGATCTTGTTGAAGGGGTAATTGGTTATATTCCCCAGGATGACCTCCTGATTGAAGAATTGACCGTATTCCAAAATCTCTATTACAATGCCAAGCTCTGTTTCCGCGACAAGAGCGAGGCCGAAATTACCGCATTGGTCGAGAATACCCTCCGCAACTTGGGGCTTTTCGAGCGGAAAGATCTGAAGGTTGGATCGCCCCTGAACAAGATGATCAGTGGTGGCCAACGCAAACGGTTGAATATCGCACTGGAGCTTATTCGTGAACCAGGTATCCTGTTCGTGGATGAGCCTACCTCTGGATTGTCGTCGCGCGACTCCGAAAACGTGATGAACCTGTTGCGGGAGCTGACACTAAAAGGCAAACTGATCTTTGTGGTCATCCACCAACCATCGTCCGACATCTACAAGATGTTCGACAAGATGTTTATTCTCGACACCGGTGGCTACCCCGTTTATTATGGAAACCCCGGCGAATCGCTCATCTATTTTAAAAAATTGGATGCTCAAATCAACTCAGAAGTGGGCGAGTGCCCCACCTGTGGAAACCTCAATCCTGAGCTGATTTTTAATATCCTCGATGCCAGCGTCATCGACGAATATGGTCATTATACCAACAAACGCAAAGTCAAACCCGAGGAGTGGCATGGCTACTATAAAGAAAACATCGTGCTCCCCGAGGTTGAAACCGTGGCCGCTAAGCCACCAAAATCACTCAACATCCCGGGATGGTTCAAGCAATTCAGCATTTATACCACCCGCGATTTCCTAGCCAAGATTTCAAACACCCAGTATATCCTGCTTAATATCCTTGAAGCTCCTTTGTTGGGTTTTATCCTCGCTTACCTGATTCATTACATCGTGAATCCCGATTCCGATGTGTATATCTTCCGCGAGAATGAAAACATCCCCATCTATATTTTCATGGGTATCATTGTTGCGCTCTTCTTTGGGCTTATTGTTTCGGCCGAGGAGATATTTAAGGATGCCAAGATACTCAAACGGGAAGCTTTCCTGAACTTGAGCCGTTCGGGCTATTTGATGTCCAAACTGCTTATATTGATGATGTTGTCGGGCATACAGATGGGTCTCTTCGTGTTGGTTGGCAACTTTGTGATCGATCTTCAAGGGATGAACTTTGAGTTCTGGTTTGCCCTCTTTTCGGTCTCCGTGTTTGCCAATGTGCTGGGTTTGATTATTTCATCCACATTCAACTCCATCGTCACCATCTATATCATCATCCCGTTGTTGATGATTCCCCAAATGGTGCTGGGTGGAGCCATGTTCACCTTCGACAAGTTGAACAAAGATTTCACATCGGTTGACAAAGTGCCATTCGTGGCCGAATTCATGCCTTCGCGGTATGTTTACGAAGGGTTGATGGTTCATCAGTTCAAACACAATAATTTTAAACGCATCCTGTTCGATACCGAAATGGCCGAAAGCAAGGCCGATTTCAAACAGGTTTACTATATTCCTGAGCTATCGTCAATCCTCGACCGCTGTTATGCAGCCTTGCTCAACCAGGAAGCGGATGCCCAGTTTGCAGCTGATTTGGATTTGTTGCGGCATGAAACCGGTAAGGAGATGAAACGCCAGCCATCGGTAGCCTTCGATGGTCATGATAAACTGATTGCAGGCCAGTTCGATCAGGTTTGCTATGAGGCCACAAAGGCTTACTTGGCTCAGTTGACTGAGATTTATGCCCAAAGTTTTTATGTGGCCAACCAACGTCGCGAAACTCTGGTGAATCACTTTATGTCAACCAATCCCCAGCAGTTCAATCAAATAAAAGATGCTTACTTTAATGAAAGCATTTCGGATATCACTCGTAAGGTATTTGAGAAAAACAAAATGTTGCGCGATGGTGACAAGCTGATTCAGGTGATTGACCCGATATACCAAATTCCGGAACCCGAGGGATTATTCTCGTTCCGTACCCACTTTTTTGCCCCAATGAAATATTTTGCCGGCCGTTACTGGGAGACATTATGGTTCAACATCACCATGGTTTGGTTATTGACCGTCGTACTCTACGTGTTGCTTTATTACGATGTGTTGCGCAAGATTTTTGAAGCCTTGGGTGAATTAAAATTGAAGAAAAAGTAACTTTTTGTAGCCGGTAGGAGTATAAGTTCATAAATATTATTCAAATTGTAAATATCATGCTTAAGAAATTGTTATACGGTGTAGCTTTATTGGCTAGCATAAATTTGATGACAGGTTGTTCGGGCTGCAATGGAAAATCCAGCTCGGATGTGTTGGAAGTTCCCGACAGTTTGGTGACCGACGCACCCCTCCAATTGTCCGAAGAGGTGATCAACGATGTGATCCAGAATATCTCTTCCCCGGTGGAGATGGCCAACCTGATCAAAATGACTGGTGTGGATTTTTCCCAGAAGATTCTGAATCCCACCGACAACTCCAAAAAGTATGACACCAGCTTCAAGCGTGCGCTCAACCTTGGCGTTTACAGTGCCGACCTGGGTTACATCAACACCTTCAACAAGAACACCATTGTGGTTTCTTACCTGTTGGCAGTTAAAGATCTGGCCGAAGGCATTAAAGTAGGTCAGTTCCTTGATTTCAGCACTTTGAAACGGATGGCCACCAACAACACCAACCTCGACTCGCTGAAAGAGATGTCGGTAAGCAGTTTCAACAAAATGGACAGCTACTTGCGCGAACAAAAACGCAGCAATGTCAGCACGGCGATTGTCACCGGGGCTTGGATCGAAGGGATGTATATCACCTGCAATGTTATTGAGCAGTCCAATAATGCCGACCTGATCAACCGTTTGGGTGAGCAAAAAGATATCGTGAATATCCTGCTGATCATTTTGAACAACTATGGCAAGGCCGATCCTAACTTTGGTTCTTTGGTGGCTGAAATGGAAGGTGTGAAAGATGCCTTTAAAGAAGTTCGCATTACCACCGAATTTGGTGAACCCAAACGTATTGAAAAAGATGGCACTCTGATTATCGTTCAGGATGAGGTTAGCCAGGTTCACATTACACCCGAACAAGTTAAAAATATTATTGCTCAGATTAAAAAGGTGCGTCAGTTTATTGTATCGTAACCTGTTTTTTTGAATAATAGTTTATTTTTGTAACCTCATTGTGGATTTGTAAAAAAAATAAGAATGAAAAAGATAGTATTATTGCTTGCGATCCTCTTTTCTGTTTCAGCTGTAAATGTTTCCGCACAATGTGGCGAGGAACTGTTGAAGCAGGCTCTGAAAGAGATGGGTAATAGCCAGTATATCAAGGATTTTGAAATAAATCTGACCAAGGATAAAAAAGACATGAAGACCGGTTACGTCAAGTTTTCGGTGGTGCTCAACAGCCGTAGCCATTACCAGTTCAATGTGGTGAATGGGTCAGGTAATGTTGATCCGGTGGTTATGCAGTTGTATGATGCCGACAAGTTGATTGTCAGCAATTTTGAAGGGGGTAAATTCTATACTTCGTTCCAGTTCATTTGCCGTACAACCAAGATTTATACGTTGCAGTTTTTCTTCAAAAACGGCGACGAGGGTTGCGCCCGAAGTGTGTTGTCGTTGGTTAAGCAATATGCCGAAGGAGAGATGAAATAATAAAAAATGCCCGTTAGGGCATTTTAAAATGTTCAATATGGAATGCCCTATGATATTTAAGCAATATCATAGGGCATTTTTTTAGTTGATGGCAATCTCAATGGCTTTGTGCTCCTCGAAAAACCTGATCATTTCGTTGGTCAGGTTGATGCGCGTGGTGCGCGACAACATGGTGATGTTCGATTTGCTTTCTGGATCGATGATGAGGAACTTCAGCACCACCTTGCCATTCTGGTCGTTCATGGTGAGGCTGGTCAATTCCGTGATCAGCTCGGTGGTGATGGATTGCAGCGGTATGCGCAACGTCACCGAGTTGACCATTTTTTCCCTTAGCTCCTGCAAAAGTGAAATGTGGTGAACCTTGGCCTCAAACTCATTTTGGTTGAACCTTTTTGGTTGTACCTTCCCCTTGATCATGATGAATAGCCCTTTATCGATAAATGCGGCATAGTCGATGTAATCCTTGCCGAAAAAAGCAAATTCATACGAGCCGCTGTAATCCTCCAGGGTCATGATTCCAAAAGGGTTGCCGGTTTTGGTGGTGCCTTTACGGATATTGGTCACCATGCCCCCGCAGGTGAAGTCGCGCCCCTTCATGTTCTCGGTATCCTCCAGGTTTTTCAACGGAGTATTGATGAAATATTTGAGTTCGAGTTGGTAGTCATCCAGCGGGTGTGCCGACAGGTAGATGCCAATCAAGTCCTTTTCACGCTTCAGCTTCTCGAGTGTCGAAAAGTGTTCGCATTGTGGGATGTCGGGCTTCTTGATCTCGATTCCTCCACCCGGCATGTTTCCGAAAAGAGAATTTTGGGTGCTTGCTTTATCCACCTGGTAGCGGTTGCCATACCGGATAATGTATTCGATGAAGGAGGT
>JAGPIS010000156.1 GCA_018054835.1 Breznakibacter sp.
GAATAATATTTCGGATCTGGTTGACGAATACATCTTCTTGGTATTTCATAAGATCCTTTGTCAAAGCACCTTGAAGGGCACCCCTTTCTTGACCCGATCCCTCCACATACAACTCCCATAAGCCACAACTGTCGTGCCGAAGGTAAGAATTGCCACAGAAAAGGGAGTCACCTTTATGGGATGTGGGGAAATCCGCAGCATCAAGCGTCAACGTTGGCTCGCCCATATCAGCACTCAAATAGAGGCCAACCATAACCACAAACGGCGCAAGAATGGTTGCCAACACGATCCAAACCAGTATTTTTAAAACTCTATTCATAATTTATGCTTCTCCAATTTTTTTTGCCAGATATTCAGTTCCCAACAATTCGGCGCATGTAGTGGCTGCGGTTAAAGTAACTCCTAATGCGCCATGCACATTAAGGTTTTGACCTGTCAAAAGCAAATTGCTTAGTTTCGTTCGGGCAGGCAATAATGTAGCAATCGTTGTTTTGTAATCTTTCAATAACCCATAAGCAGAACCGTCGGGTGTGCCAGTATAGTGAAGATAAGTCAGCGGGGTGGCTGAAAATTTAAATTCAAATTCCCGAACGAGAGGACAAAACATTGAGGTGTAATTGATTATATTATTGGTAATTTCTTCCTTCAGTTCATAATATACTCCGCTTCGATTGTTCAGTGTCGTTTCTTTCCATTTTTCGAATAAACCATTGTTTATGGGCGACATCAAGGTAACCACATCACTAAATTGGTTGTTCACATTTGCCAACTGAGTGCTGAGCATGATGGACCGAGGCATCAGATCAGGCTTATCGAGCACGGTATCCCATACATCGGCATTGTGGTAATAGTAGTAGTTTTTATTGAGATAAGGGAATTGACCCGGTTTCATCAAAAGATAAACAGAAAAAAGCCCATAGGTATTGGAGAGTGAATTCAACCTCGTTTTATATGCTTTTTTAATGTTTGGTGTGGCACCAAGCATGGCAAAAGTAGTTGCCGGGTGAATATTGGAGATGAAATACTTACCAAAAACCTTTTCCCCATTTTGCAATTCCACACATTTGACATCTGCGCCATCGGCTTGAATACAAACAACTTTTGAACGGTTCATGACCTTACCTCCATTGTCAATGATCTGTTGAACCAACAAATTGGCCACCTTTTGGGTACCACCAACAAACCGGTAAGAGCCTTCAATATTTGAATGGTTAATCATGGCATGATGATACAGGTTCGATTTTTCCCTTACACCTCCATAAAGGACATTGGTTCCGGCCAAGACATTCCTCAATGTTGGATCGGAAACACACCCGCAAATAAACTCATTGGCCGAAACACTCAAGTTATCGATGCAACCTGAAGAAAACATTCCCGCCCGATGGACATCGGCACTGATGGACTGGCCGATCTCATTTATCTTTTCGCAATACAATTTCAGCCCTTGCCTCTCCGAGGGAAAGCGATCTACCAAGGAGGAGAAGAAGGCCGGATAGCCATTTTCATAACTAAATTCACCCTTGTCACCAAGGGTTATCACATCAAAGTCATTGTCCAATTTTGTGAGGGATAGCTTGTCGAAAATGCCAAAATGCTTGAGGTACTGCCGCATGATCTGCCCCTCCCCCATGCTTCCAACATAATGGATTCCAGTGTCGATATTTCTGCCCTTGCGCGAAAAAGATTGAAGGCAACCTCCAAAAACGGTTGATTGCTCAAGCACGCACACATTGAATCCCTCCTTGCTGAGCATCACGCCGCACTCCAAGCCCCCCAGCCCACTGCCAATAATGACAATATCAAATTTATTATCCATAAAACTAAATGCACTTTTTTGTGAGAATAAACAAAGTGTTGCTGGTTTGCCTATCGCTTTCGACAATCGAAACAGACATGGCATTTTGTTGGGCAATTTCCAATATCTGACCTTTCGACAAGAAGCACAGTGGGCCGTCAGTTTTATTGAACTTCATGATTTTTGTGGACCACCGTTCGCTTTGTTCGGTACGAGCATGACGTTCTTTCAAGGATGCGTCCCCATCACGGATGACAAGAACGCCACCGGTGTTGAGTTTATCGATGCACTGTTGTATCACCCCCATTTGAGCATCATGGTCGATATAATGAAGCACGTCGCTGATGACATAAGCATCGGCAGGAGGTATGTCAAACACACGGATATCGGAACAGACAAACTCAATGCGCTCATTCTTTGCAAAACAGTTATTGGCAAGGTCAATCTTCTTCTGGTCATAATCAACTCCAGTGATTCGGCGGCCATCGGACAACATCGAAAGCATATAGCCCATGGCTCCATATCCACAACCCAAATCAACAATATAACCTTTGCGGGGAAGTAGCCGATCATAATTATCATACCAGTTTTCCATCCTCAGCTTAATCCTCATATACCATTCCAGTACAGGGCCTTTGTAGATATAGTTTTTAACGATAGCATCCTTGAAATATGGATTACCAACCCGGTTGTACTCTTCGTAGAGATTGTGGTACTCATTGCGGAAATAACGCGCAATATTTTTGGATCGTTCTTTATAGCCTGCTCCGAAATCCTCGGATTCGAAGGGGATTCGCGGGAGAACCTTAGAAACCAACAAACCCTTCTTTATGTAAAGAGGTTGGCGTTTGGAAGAAACAAGGCCATTGCCATAGACCAGGATGGGCAAGATATCAAGCTTCAACTGTTCAGCAAGAAAAAATGCACCTTTGTGAAAACGGCCAATCTGACCATCTTGAGAACGCGTTCCTTCGGGAAACACAATGACACTATAACCCTGCTTAACCTTATCCCTCAGCGAATCGGCCAAGGCAGAATAGCCCTCCTCTGAATGGTAGAAATCGAGATAACGAACAATTCTTCCAAAAAATGGGGAATGCCAAACCCAATCATTGGTGACCATGACAAATTTATGATGCAGGCCTAAGAGTAGCAAGATATCGATAAAAGATTGATGATTGGCTATAATAACCGAAGGTTTTTCGAAATTCTCGCCAACGCTGTTCACCGAAATCATCTTGGTGGTTACCATGGCTTTGAGAAATGCGTGCGTGGACCAACTTGTGATGCGGTGAACAAAGGCTTTCCTCCGGATACGGCCAATCATGGCCACATGCGAAACAAGGATCAGGAATTGAATGACCACACACCCCAAAACAAATAGGCCGAAAGCATATATTGAATTCAACACTCCGCCCAAGGTGTATGGGAAACCGCCCCGGGTTGTTTGTGATGATATTAATGCCCTAAAGATAAAAGGCTGGATGGTATAAGCCATCAGGACAACCACCAGGATCCCAATCAGCGAGATGACCCCCAAAGACTGCATGGCGGGGTGTTTCGCAAAAACCAATGCCCCCATGCCAACAACTATGGTAAATGCCGAAAAGAAGATGGCGGTTTTATGCTGCCCAAGAAGCCGAGTTTTATCCTTATACTCACCCTGCAAACCATCCATGATAAAAATACTGAAATCATCCCCGATACCGAAAATGAATGTGGAAAGGATGATGGTAACGATGTTGAACTCAATTCCCAGCAACGACATGATACCCATTATCACAATCCAGCTCAAAAACATGGGCAGGAACGACATCAAGGTCAACTCGATACGCCCGTAGGAGAGCAATAACACAAAGAATATCAGGAATCCGGAGATGTATAGCACCAAATAAAAATTGTAACTGACATCCTCAGCCATTTTACTGGCAAAGAAAGCCCGATCGGCTGCAATCACACCATCCACCGATGAAAAAAGTCCATAAACCTCCTCCTTAACTTCATTGGGCAATTTAACCTGGACGATATAGGAGTTGATTGATTCACCTGGAGATATCCAATCGGAAAACAGCAAGGCTGCCTGACTTCCCCTATCGTAGAATAAATGACTATAACCCTCTGAAAGTATGAGATCAAAATTGGAAAATGCCCCCTCTTCAAACCCCAAACGGTCAGCCTCTTTATTTATTAAAGAGATTACCTGAGCACGTTTTTGGGGTGTCCAGAATCGATTCCATTTTGCCAAACGCTCTGATTGAATGGAATCAGGGACTATGAACCTGTTGATTGATGAATAGGAGGATATCTTTTCAATTGCTTTCAATGAATCGAGCACAAAACAGAGCTTGCCATATTTTTTGGCTGCCTCATCTAACTCTGAAGCTGAAGCAATAAACAAAACATTGGATTCCGCTTCATCGCCACCAATAAAAGATTTCAACCGCTGTTCGGCTTTTTCGAGGTGGGTAGGCAGGAAATTGAGGTTCATCATGTTGCTATCAAAACCAACCCGACTATAAAATAAACCACAAATCAAGGTCAATACCACCACCGAGAGGACCAACACCCGATTCTTGTCGAGGTAGAAATTTGATATGCGGTCAACAAAAGCCAACAGCTTGCTGGCCGGCCTTTCGTCATGCTTGACAACAATAAAATGGGGCAAAAAGATCAACGCGAAAAAGGTGGTTCCCACCAATGTGAGGGCGGCAAACAATCCAAAATCCTGCAATAGTTTAGAGTTTGTAAACAGCAAACCGGCAAACGCACCAATGGTCGTAATGCTGCCAATTGTTAAAGGATAGGCCAATTCATGTATGAGTTGACGCATATCGTTACAATGGTTGGTATGCGACAGAATATGAATAGAATAGCTAAGTGCGATACCAAAGATGATCGATCCGGATCCAACGGCTATGAGTGATATCTCTCCTTGGATTAGATAGACCAATGAGAGGGCGAACAG
>JAGPIS010000157.1 GCA_018054835.1 Breznakibacter sp.
GCCGATTTCCCGATGTTCCCAATGCCTATTCCCATTCCAATGACGATTAGGCCTAATCCAACACTTAATAAATTGATACCTTCCATGTTTAAAATTTTTTATGTTTAAAATATTAGTGTTCTTCTTCGTGTGTGGCCAAACCAATGTACAAGGCCGACAGCAATGTGAAAATGTATGCCTGGAGCAGGCCGAAAATTAATTCAAGCATGAAAATAAGCAACGACAGCAAGATTGATATTGGTGCCATTACATACGATTTTGCTATGAAAATAATGGATATCAGACTAATAAGAATGATGTGCCCACCGGTTACATTGGCGAATAAACGAATCAGGAGCGTAAAAGGTTTCGTGAACATGCTGATGATTTCGATGGGCACCAGGATGATTTTCAAAACAGCCGGCACGCCCGGCACCACAAATATGTGGCGCCAATAGCTTTTGTTGCCGCTGAAAGTGGTGACGATAAATGTGAAAAGAGCCAGGATGCCAGTAAAGGCAATATTGCCCGACAAGTTGCTCGATCCAGGGAAAAGGGGAAAGAGCCCGATCAAGTTGTTGATCCAGATAAAGAAAAAGAGAGTGAGCAGGAATGGAGCGTAACGGGCGCCATTTTTGCCAATTTGACTCTCCACGATGTCTTTATTGACAAAAATGATGATCGCTTCCATGGCCGATTGCATTCCGGCGGGTTTTTCACGCTTGTGGTATTTTTTTGCAATGCTGATGAAAAGCCATAGCAAAAGAGCCACGCTTAAAAACATTGAGGCCACATTGCGGGTTATCGACAAATCGAGAGGCCGCAGGTTGGTGATGTTGCCCTGGCCGTCTTCCGAAATTGTTCCTGCTGCATCGGTTACGAATATCTTGTCGTGGTGCATTACATAATGCACGCCATCTTTTTCAATGATTTTTTCATGCTCAAACTCCGAGGAGCATGAAAACAGGAATGATCCTTGGTGGAAAATAATTATGGGTAGATGGATGGCGATTTCTTTTAGGTGCTCCTCCTTGTCGGGATAAGAAAAAATTACCCACTTGTGTGAATCAGATATGTGGTGGTTGATGATGGCATCAACCTCGATTTCCTGATTCTCAGGATGCGTTGCCTCCGTGGCCTTTGCCTGCATCAAGCCGGGTGATGTCAGGAATATCAATACGAGAAGCGTTATCGCTTTCAACCTTACGAACTTCATACAGATGGTTAAATAGTGTCACCATTCAAAATTCATTTTTGCAATTTGGCAATGGAATAAATTAACGCCGATTGAAAAATGAAAAAATTACCGCAGTATAACAGAGCCGGAGTATGGTTTTGAGTTTGCAGCGGATTGGTGAATAGTAATAATATTACAATCAGAATAATAAATTTCACCGTATCCAGGCAGAAAAGGAAAACCGCTCGGTCGTATCTGTTTATCGTTTTAAACAAATATAAGACGCAAACATATAATAGGTAGTACACCAATAAATTGGTGTAAATCGTCATTGGTACATTACCTTTTATGATGAACACGGCAGTGTTTACCATAATTGATGTGAGTAGTGCTATGAACAGATTCTTTATGTTGTGAACAATTAGTTGGTTTCCAGTTCAGCTTTTTTCACATCATCGCCCATGGTACAGGTTCCGCAAAAAATAGCGCCGGGTTCAATGCTTAGTTTATTGGTGGAAATGTCACCGGTAAATTTCGAACTGTTTTTCAATGACAACAACTCGGCTACGAAAATCTCTCCTTGCATTTCACCTGAAATCTCGGCATTGGCACATTTCACATTGCCTTTGATGGAACCGTTAGCACCAATGACCATTTTCCCTTTTGATTGGACAGAACCTTCAATCATGCCATCAATACGTATGTCGCCATTGGTTTCAATATCGCCCACGATTTTTGTGCCTGGCCCGATCATATTGGGTAATTTGTTCTCAACTTCGTAATTCTTAGCCATTTTGGTCTGTTTTTCAATATTATTACTCTTTCACAAATATAGTTATTTGTCCTTTGCTAAGGATTCTTTTTTAGAAAATGTTTGATCACTTGTATCTGGGTTGATGGTTTAACTTCCACTAAATCAGCGTAGGTGGCGGTAAATGGTTTGTGATTAATTAATTTTTCGGTTATTTTTTCAAGGTTTTGAAAAGGGGGTGGCGTTAATTTGGAGGCGTTGCCTTTTTTCTCCGACGGGAAATAGTGCTTCAGAAAATTTTTGCGCAGTAGGGTCGCATAATAGGCATCGCTAATTACTCCCCCCTCGATGGAAGTGGGTGCCGATCCTTTTGAAATATGCTGCGTCAATTGTTGGATCTGGATGATTTGTTCCTCAATGTATCGGAAGTGCTTTAAAATAGATGGAATGTTTTGCAACAGTTCATTTTGTGGTTCATCGTTCAATAATGTTGGGAATATCAAAGCTCCAGCTGTTTTGATGATCAGCAGTTCTTCATCGGTGACACGTTCGGCACGCCCCAATGTTTCGGCAGTAATCATGTAATCGGTGAACCATCTTTCCTGAATGTATGGATTGAGCCCTTGCTCATCAAGATAATCCAGTAGGTCGTAAAAGGTGATGTGTTGTAGGCGGAGCAGGAAATTGCGGGTGGGTACTTTGCCCTGGTTGTTGACCGAAAGGGCCGGGATGATGCCTTTGACAAAGTACATGTCTGTTTCGCCCTTGTATTTTATGGGCATTTTGCCTCGGTATTCGCAAACGAAAAAATCCTTGATCATATTGTAGGTGATGCCGGTGATGTTGATTTCGCCTGCAATGCCTGAGGACTCCATACGGGAAGCGATATTGACCGAATCGCCCCAGATGTCGAAATACCGTTTTTTATGTCCAATCATGCCCGAGATGACCGAACCAGTATGGACACCAATGCGCAATTCCCAAAATCCAAAGTCGTTATTTCCTTTGGAGTGCTGCATGCTTTTAACATAGGTTTGCATGGCCATGGCCGCTAGTACCACATCCACCGGATTGGTGCGATTCTTTTCGGGCAAACCCCCGGCGCACATATAGGCATCCCCAATGGTTTTAATCTTTTCAATGTTGAAACGTTCCACCACCTCATCGAAATAGATGAAAAAACGATCCAACTCGTCGATGAGCTGCTCGGGGTTCATGTGTTCAACTATCTTGGTAAAGCCTTGTATGTCGGCGAAAAGAACTGTAACTTTTTTGTATTTGTGCGATTTGGTACTGTCGGATGTTTCAATATTTTGTTTTACTGCACTTTCAGTTTCTTGGGTGAGGGTGTTTTTTTCAATGTTTGATTTCCTTTGGTTCGATCGGATGTTGCGTATTAGAAAGTAGCTAAGGACAGCAATGGCGGTGAATATTGCAATTATGAAAAGGTAGTACCGGTTGTGCAGGTTTTTAACGGCCAATGGAATGGAGAAATAGTTTCCTTTGTTGTTTTTTATCTCAAAAAGATAAGTGTTGTGGGGGATAGATTCAAGTATCAAAAAGGTTTCGTTCGTCCACTCGCTCCATTGGTTTCGGAATCCCTGCAGCCGGCAACTGTATGGGCCAGGAAATAAACTGGTTGAATCCCAGTGAATGAGTTTAGCTTCCTGGGGCAAAAAAAAGATGGAGTCCTTTGCGGTTGCAGGCTGCATCTTCCCTGCCTGCCAGTAGCTTACCTGTTGAGCCGAGGATAGAACAAATAATGAAACCAAGCATAGCGTGATCAATATTTTTTTTAATTGAGAAGTGCAATATTCCATATTTCCAACTATCTTTGGTTCCATACAATAAATTGGGAATTGGATCCCTATTTTTGTACTGATAAAATTACTATATTTATTCTATTGGACATTCAATATACCGGAAGAATTTATGGAATCAACTTCTAATACCTTACTGATCCCTTATGATTTCACCGAAATCGCTGATAAAGCTGTGGCTCATGCCGTGGCATTGTGTGGTAAAATGGACACCGGAATTGTTTTACTTCATATCGTTAAAAAAGAGGCGTTAGTTTCGGAGCAACTTGCATTGTTGCAGAAAATTGCCGAGGATATTGAAAAGAACAAGGGTGTTAAGGTTACCCCGATTGTCAGGGATGGAACAATATTCAAGACCATCAACAAGGTTGTGGAAGAGCTCAACTGCCTTTTGGTGGTTATGGGGACTCATGGGATGAAGGGTGTGCAAAAATTGACGGGTAGTTATGCCCTGAAGGTGATTGTGGGATCAAAAATTCCTTATCTGGTCATTCAGGAAGCACCTTCATACAAGGATGCCATCAATATTCTGTTTCCCGTTGACCATAAAATTGAGACGAAAGAGAAACTTAAATGGCTTGGATTTCTTTCCAAGATTTCAAATGTTCATGTCGTATTGTTTGCCACCACCGGCAAGGACGGGGTCATTGATGTGCCAACCAAGGCCAATGTGGTTTTCTGCAAAAAATACCTCGAAGAACGCGATATCAAATACTCCATAGAGCTGTCGGAGCTTATCCATTCCATCCACGAACAGATTTTGATGGCTGCCAAAAAAGTGAAAGCCGATATGATTGTGATTATGACTACCCGCGATATTGCCTTTCACGATTATGTTTTGGGTGCATCCGAACAGTTTATCATTGCTAACGACGATAAAATGAATGTGTTTGTGGTGAATCCCCGCAACGATCTGATGAAATTTGGGTATGGTAATTTCGGGTGATTTTGTTTATATTGAAATTATTTATTGAAGGCGGTTGATACCGCCTTTTTGGTTTATATACTATTTGTGGCATGCCAACGTTA
>JAGPIS010000158.1 GCA_018054835.1 Breznakibacter sp.
TCGAAATAGTTTTAGTTTAAAACAACTTCTACTGTTTTATCGTTATTTTAGAATTGTATTGAGTAATTGGTTAGTTCAACGATAAATGAAAATATTGGATTTTTTTGACCATTTTTTTTTCCGCCTCCTGGTTAATCTGGCTTATCCTCAATATTACAGGCCAGCCAAAGGGTATCTGAAATATTACCAGGTGCTGAAGCGGTATTTCTTCTTCCAAAAGGTGCTGCGGGTGAATGGTCGTGTTCCCTGGCCTGTCGATTTTAGGAGCAAGGTCATCGGATGGGAGCATATCCAGAAGGGTATCCTATGCGATCCGGGCGATAGTCCTGGTGTTTATATTAATGCTTTCGGCGGCCTTAAAATCGGCGATAATGTTGAAATTGCTGCTAACAGCGTTATTGTTACCACCAATCATGATAAATACGACCAGCGAAAAATTAGGGGTGTTCAAGGTGTTACCATTGGAAATAATGTGTGGATTGGTGCAAATTGTGTAATTTTGCCGGGCTCAGCCATTGGCGATGAGGTGACTATCGGAGCAGGATGTGTCGTATCTGGGGTAATACCGTCGAAAAGTACTGTTACACAGGGACGTGGAAGTCTCGTAGTTCGGCCAAAATCAATGGATTATCAATGGGATATATATAAGGAAAATTTAAATCGTTCATATCATCCAACGTATGCAAGTAAATGTATTAAACCAGCAAAACTCAATCTTTAACCGATTCTTATCCGAGCTTCGGGATGTCAATATTCAGAAGGATCCCATGCGGTTCCGCCGCAACATCGAGCGGCTGGGCGAAATCATGTCGTATGAGGTGAGCAAGACCCTTAACTATAAAAATCTTGAGGTCACCACTCCGCTGGGTGTCGCTGTGGAATCGGTTCCGGCCGACCCCATTGTTATTGGCTCCATCCTGCGCGCTGGTCTGCCCATGCATCAGGGATTGCTCAACTACTTCGACCGCAGCGAAAATGCCTTTGTGTCGGCTTACCGAAAGTACAAGGAGAAAACTTTCGATATCCACATTGAGTACATCTCTTCGCCTTCGTTGGATGGAAAGATTCTGATCCTCAACGATCCCATGGTGGCCACCGGTAGTAGTATTGAATTGGCATACAAAGCGTTGTTGCAGAAGGGGCAGCCAGCCCACACCCATATCCTTACCATCATCGCTTCGCAGGCGGGTGTGGATTATGTGCGCGAAAACCTGGCTAGCTATAATGTTACCTTGTGGGTGGGTGCCATTGATGCCGACCTGAATTCCAAATCGTACATTATTCCAGGGTTGGGCGATGCAGGCGATTTGGCTTATGGCACAAAGCTTTAACCATATGCAGTAAGGGTTCCCCTTATTCTTTCACCACCACTGAATGATCCGGGCATTGTTCATAAAGCGTCTCCACGTTTTTGTGCAATACCGGATGTTCTTTTTTTGACCAGTGTTCCCTGAGCGGTTCCATGGTGAATCTGCGCAAATGCAGCAACGGATGGGGGATGGTCAATTCTTGGGAACAGAGTGCCAGGTTGTCGATGAACAGGATGTCGATGTCAATGGGTCGCGATTGATAGGTGGCGGAGTTGTTGCGTTGGCGTCCCAGTGTTTTTTCCGTTTCCTGGGCTACTTCAAGTATGTCATGTGGTAGTAGTTCGCAATTGAATTCTATAATCTGGTTGAAGAATTTTTCCTTGGCCTCAAAGCCCCAGGCTTCACTGGTGTATATTGATGAGCACTTAAGGGGTGGATTCAGCTTTTGCCCCATTAGGCTAATGGCTTCATTGAATGTGTTTTTCACATTGCCGATATTGCCGCCCAGTAAAATGAGTATTTGTGCCATTGCGAAATTTTAATTTGCAAATATACTGATATTGCTTTGGGTAAAAATGATTTCTTGTCATGCAAAAATCAATCCTTTTTATTAGTTTTGATAAGTAATATTCTGTTGTTGCAATGGAATGTTGGTTATTAATTAAAACTTCAAATAGATGAAAAAATTTTTCAGTACTTTTTTGGCCGCACTGTTAGGCAGTGTGGCTGGGGGTGTTCTGTTGCTCCTGTTCTTTGTCGCGATTATTGTTGGTATTGCTTCCTTGGGTGAAAGTGATGTTCAAATCAAACCCAAAACAGTTCTCTGGCTCGATTTGACCGGTCAAATTGTGGAACGCTCCTCCGACAATCCCTTTGAGGATATGGTGGGCAGCCTATCGGGCGATGCCAAGCAAATTGGTTTGAACGACCTTTTGGCCAACATCAAGAAGGCCGCCCGCGACGAAAATATTGCCGGGATTCATTTGGAATCGGGCTTGCTGATGGCAGGTTATGCAACCATCGAGGAGATCCGCAATGCTTTGCTGGAATTCAAAAAGAGTGGGAAGTTTATCTTTAGCTTTGCCCCCATCTATACGCAAAAGGCTTACTACCTGGCTTCGGTGGCCGATAAGGTTTATTTGCCCCCAATGGGAATGTTGGAGTTAAATGGTATCCATTCTCAAAATATTTATTTCAAAGGGATGCTGGAGAAAGTGGGTGTGGATATGCAAATTGTGCGGCATGGCAAGTTCAAGTCGGCCGTTGAACCCTTTATGCTCGATAAGATGAGTGACGCTTCCAGGTTGCAAACCGAAAAATATGTGTTCTCCATTTGGAATGGCATGCTTCAAAAGATAGCTCTACAACGCAATATTTCCGAAACAGAATTGAATGCCTTGGTTGATATGGGGCCAGTTTTTGCCGATCAGCAGATTCTTGTGGACAAAGGGTTGATCGATGGGTTGAAATACAAGGATGAAGTGCTTTTTGAGTTAAAAGGGAAGTTGGGTGTGGACGAGAAAGATGACATTGAGGCGGTGACTCATGCCAAATACACCAAAGTTTATGTGGCTGGCGAAGCCAAAGGTTTGGCCAAAGACAAAATTGCGGTGATCTATGCCGAAGGTGAAATTGATGGCAGCTCCAGTGGCGGCATCCAATCCGACAAGTTGTCGCGCACCATCCGCATGGCCCGCCGCGACTCGTCCATCAAAGCCATCGTTTTGCGCATCAATTCGCCAGGAGGTTCAGCCCTTGGATCGGAGTTGATTTGGCGCGAAGTGAAGCTGGCTCAGGAATCGAAGCCCACCGTGGTGTCGATGGGCGACCTTGCTGCCTCGGGCGGTTACTATATTGCTTGTGCTGCCGATTCCATTGTGGCGCAACCCAATACTCTTACGGGCTCCATTGGTATCTTCGGGATGATCCCAAACACTGGTGAGTTGATGAAAAAAATCGGACTATCCTTCGACGGGGTCAAGACCAATAAGTTTTCCGATTTGCCTAGCCTTACCCGACCTTTCACCAGCGATGAGCGCGATTTGATGCAGAGCTACATCGAACGTGGATACGATGTGTTCCTGAAGCGGTGTGCCGATGGACGCCATACATCAACCGCCAGCATTGATTCTGTAGGGCAGGGACGTGTTTGGGCTGGTGTTAATGCTTTGGAAATTGGGCTGGTTGACAAAATCGGAGGACTTGACGAGGCCATCCAGATTGCCAAAGGGATGGCCAAACTTGAAAAGTATCGCATTATGGAGTTGCCTGAACTTCCCGATCCCATTGAAGAGTTTGTCAAGCAGCTTTCCGGCGATGCAAAAATGTATTTCGGGAAAATGGTCTTTGGTGAGGAGTATGAGTACATGAAAATTTTGAAAACCATGCAGGGTCGCGACCAGATTCAGGCTCGCTTGCCCTACGATATCTCACTGAATTGATAGTTTAGGAATTTTTTAAGCAGGAAGGGAATCTTCGGTTCCTTTCCTGTTTTTTACTTTAATCATTTTTGGATGCGTAAATTGCTTTTACCTTTTTCCTGGATTTATGGAGGGATCACTTCCCTTCGTAATCTTTTGTACGATAAAGGATGGTTTCGATCCGTAACTTTTAACGTGCCGGTCATCTGTGTGGGAAATATCACCGTTGGGGGTACCGGCAAGACGCCTTGCATCGAATACTTGATTCAACTCCTTTCGGATATTCGCCAGCCTGGGTTGGTGAGCCGGGGTTACCGGCGCAAGACCAAAGGTGTTGTTATGGCCGATGCCGGTTCCGATGCGTTGACGATAGGGGATGAGCCATACCAGATCAAGCAGCGCTTCCCTGGTTTGCCCATTATAGTTTCTGGCGATCGGTTCAAAGGGATTAACCATCTGCTCGCGCATTCCAAAACCAATGTGGTGCTGATGGATGATGGCTTCCAGCACCGGGCTGTTCAAGCTGGTCTCTATGTGATGATGATGGATTACAACCGCCCCATCTGGAAGGATCATCCTTTCCCCGCCGGTTCGCTGCGGGAGCCTGCTTCTGGCCGTCGGCGAGCCAATCTGCTTATCGTCAATAAGTGTCCCGGTGATATGTCGGAAGGGGAAAGGAACTTGTTCTTCCATAAGCTTACTTTGCGCCCCGAGCAGCATCTCTTTTTCACCAGCATCAATTATGGGGCACTCAAACCATTCAAACACAGAAATGTGTTGCCCAGCGGCGTCGATCGTGTTGTGGCAGTGTCGGGGATTGCCAATCCCACTCCATTTCACAACTATTTGCGTGATAGCGGATACTCCATCATGCCAATGCCTTTTGGCGATCATCATCATTTTGGTGAAGATGATTTGAAACGCATTGAAGATGGTTTTTTGTCTGCTGGTGAGGGCGTCCATGTGGTGGTAATGACCGAAAAGGACGCGGCTAG
>JAGPIS010000027.1 GCA_018054835.1 Breznakibacter sp.
TTGGTGGACATACTTGGGGAGGCCGGCAACACCAATGTGCAAGGCGAAAGCCAAAAAAAGCTGGATGTGTATGCCAACGATGTGTTTATCGAGTCGCTTTACAGCAGTGGGGAAGTTTGCGGCATTGCCTCGGAGGAGAATGAAACCTTTATATTGCTGGACGGCGAAATGGCGCACGATGCCAAGTATGTGTTCCTGATGGATCCGCTGGATGGCAGCTCCAACATCGACGTCAATGTCTCCATCGGCACCATATTCAGCATCTATAAAAGAAAATCGCTGATGGGAACGAAGGCCACCATCGATGATTTTTTGCAAAAGGGCGATGACCAAATTGCGGCGGGTTATATATTGTATGGCAGCTCCACCATTATGGTTTACACCACCGGACAGGGCATCAATGGATTCACGTTGGATCCTTCGATCGGCGAATTTTGCCTGTCGCATCCCAACCTGACCACGCCCGAGGATGGCAACCTCTACTCCATCAATGAAGGAAACTACCTGAAATTCCCCCAAGGAGTGAAGCAATACATCAAATATTGTCAGGAGAAGGATCCCGAATCGAACCGTCCCTACTCATCGCGATACATCGGGTCGTTGGTATCGGATTTCCACCGCAACCTGATAAAAGGGGGGATATTCATCTACCCCGAAACGGACAGTGCCCCGAAAGGAAAGCTGCGGCTACTGTACGAATGCAACCCCATTGCCCTGCTGGCCGAGCAAGCCGGCGGGAAAGCCACCAATGGCAAAACCCGAATATTGTCTATCGAGCCAACTTCGCTGCACCAGCGCACCCCCTTTTACGTGGGAAGTAAAAACATGGTGTCCAAGGCAGAGGCCTTTCTAAAAATATGCAACACTTGAAAATTTTTCCTTAACCTAAACCTGACGGGGTCGATGTTCCATTAACATCGGCCTCTTTTTTTGCAAAAAAGGGAAAAACCATTTGATGGTTTGACTGTTTTCCCCATATTTGTCAAGACCACAAACCCAGAGTCGCCCATCTATGATATGATAATCCGTTAATCCACAACAGCCAACGAACAACTAATATAGACCAATGAAAGTATTATCCTGCGTACTCCTTTTTTTGACACTTCACATTTTTGGGGCAGCCCAGCCGCAACATTATATTGCGCAATACCTTGAGCTCAATGAAAAAGAGACTCGCCTGCTGCCCTTCAAAGACAGCAAAGAAGCACTCATATTGAAACTCAAGCAAGTGGAGTACATCAACAAAAGTAGGAAAAAACACAAGGCACCACCGGTTGAACTGGACATACTGGCCAGTAGGATGGCCAACCAGATAGCCATTGAAGCCGCGTTGAACAACTACAGCGGCCATTTCAACCTCAAGGGTGAAGCGCCTTACATCCGTTTTGCCAACAGTGGCGGTACCGACCATGTCACCGAAAATGCTGCTTCAGCCTCCTATGACCGGCCGATTGACGCCAATAGCCAAGCCATAACGCACAACATGCAATTGTTGCACGATGCTTTCATGGCTGAAAAAGCACCCAATGACGGGCATAAAAAAACCTGCATCGACAAATTCCACAACTTCGTGGGGATTGGGTATGCCGTTCATGGCAAGGAGTTCCGCTATTACGAGGAGTACCTGGATCGTTACCTGCAATTTGAGCCATTCAACCATCAGCCCACCGACAATAAAGTGACGCTTCGATTCAAACCCATCGACTCCAAGAAGATACCCTACTTCGTGATAGTTTACCACCAACCCGTCCCGCGTCCCTTGACGGCTTCGCAAATTGACAAGATTGCCTCCTACGATGACTACACAGAGAAGGAGCATCTCAACCTGGGGCCTTGGGAGATTCCCCAACCCGATAAAGATGGCCTTACCACACTTAACTTGAAATTCGAGAAAAAAGGGTACTATTACGTGCAGATATTCCTGTCGGACACTCCGCATAAAAAAGGGGGCAAGGCATCCACCGTGGGAAAAGTGCAGGCCAGCGGCGTGGTGATACAGGTAAAATAAAAAGGCAACCTTGTTAAAATTTAAAGCTTAACACCCCATGCACATCGATTCTGTGACACTTTATTAACTTTGCACAAAAAACAGGAGTGAACACCAACATCATACTACAATTATACCGCCAAACCAAACAGGCTGAAGAATTAAACAGATGGCTGGCCGAAGGCAACCACAATATTTACATCGATGGTTTAATGGCGTCGGGCAAAGCAGTGATGGCGGCTCTCTGCGCGCACCATGGCCCCCACTTGATGGTGGCCAACGACCGCGAAACCGCAGCCTACCTGTACCACGATCTCACTCAGCTGCTGGGCGAAAAACCGGTATTCTTTCTTCCCTCCTCCTACAAGCGCAGTGCTGAGAATGGCGAGCAGGACGCGCAGAACATCCTGATGCGTACCGAGGCTTTAAGCATGATTTTATCGGGCGACGAGCCCAACCTATATATTGTCACCTATCCCGAAGCCCTAACCGAAAAAGTGATTTCGGCACAGCAACTCAACGACAACACGTTGAAAATTAGCGTGGGCGACCGGCTGGACATCAGCTTCACCATTGATGTGCTCAACGAATACCATTTCGAACGCGTTGACTTTGTGTTTGAACCCGGACAATATGCCGTGAGGGGCTCGATCATCGACATCTACTCTTTCTCCGATGAAAACCCGTTCCGCCTTGACTTTTTTGGCGATGAAGTGGATTCCATCCGCAGTTTCGACTTGGAATCGCAACTCTCCAAGGAGAAACTGCCACAAATTGTGATTGTGCCCAATATCAACGACCAGCAGCGCATGAAGGACACCATGCCCCTATCGTTGGCTCTGCCCGAAAAGTGCTGCATCTGGATTGACAGCCCGGCCTTTGTGACCGAAAAAATGGACGAAACGGTGGCCCGCATCGAGCATTACACGAGTATCCACACCGAAGAACTTGCCGTAAACAGGGATTTCTTCTGCAATGGCGCGGAGTGGATCCACCATTTGAAAAGCCAAACCATACTGGTTTACGGCACCAAGAACGAATTAAAGTCTCAGAAGGAAATCACATTCAAACTTGCACCCCAACCGGTATTCCACAAGAATTTCGACCTACTGGAGTCCGACCTGCTCAACCACCTACAGGAGGGCTACGACATTTACATCTTATCGGACAACCCCAAACAGCTGGATCGGTTGAAAGCCATTTTGGTTGACCGGGGGGCGGGCATCCAATACAACGAAATCAACCATGCCCTGCACGAAGGGTTTATCGACCATGGGGCACGGCTCTGTTTTTACACCGACCATCAGATATTTGAGCGTTACCATAAATTCACCCTACGTACCGACAACACCCGCATTGCCCAGCAATCCATCTCATTGAAAGAGCTAAGCAAGCTCAACCCGGGCGATTACGTGGTGCACATCGACCATGGCATCGGAAAGTTTGGCGGCTTGGTGCGCACCGAAGTGAACGGAAAACCGCAAGAAGCCATCCGCCTGATTTACCGCGACAACGATGTGTTGTTGGTGAGCATCCATGCGCTGCACCGCATCAGCAAATACAAAAGCAAGGATAGCACGCCGCCCAATGTCAACAAACTTGGAACCGGCGCTTGGCAAAAGCTGAAGGAGAAGACCAAAAGCAAGGTTAAGGATATCGCCCGAGAGCTGATTGCGCTGTATGCGCAACGCAAGGCGGAACCGGGTTTTGCCTTTTCGGCCGACTCCTATATGCAAACCGAGTTGGAGGCATCCTTTATTTATGAGGACACCCCCGACCAGTACAAAGCCACACAGGCACTAAAAGTGGATATGGAAAACCCCTCGCCCATGGACCGCCTGGTATGCGGGGATGTGGGTTTTGGAAAGACTGAAATAGCCATACGGGCTGCCTTCAAAGCAGTGGCCGACAACAAACAGGTAGCAGTACTGGTACCCACCACCATTCTGGCCTTCCAACATTACAACACATTTAGGGAGCGGTTGGCAGAATTCCCCTGCAATATTGATTATGTGAGCCGCCTACGGAAACCCAAGGAGATTAAGGAGGCCTTGAAAAACCTAGAAGAGGGAAAAACAGACATCATCATCGGCACCCACCGCATGGTGGCCAAAGATGTGAAGTTCAAAGACCTGGGGCTGCTGATCATTGACGAGGAACAACGGTTTGGGGTTGGAGTAAAAGAAAAACTCAGAGCCATCCGCGTCAATGTGGATACCCTAACGCTAACGGCCACCCCCATTCCACGCACACTCCAGTTTTCGCTGATGGGCGCCCGCGACTTGAGCATCCTCAACACGCCACCCAACAACCGGTTGCCCATCGTCACCGAGGTACACACCTTCAACGAAGAGATTATCAAAGAGGCGATCCTGTTCGAAACCCAGCGCAACGGTCAGGTGTTCATCATCAACAACCGCATCCAAAGCATCTTTGAACTGGAGAAACTCATCAACCGTTTGCTCCCCAACATCAAGACGGTGGTGGCACACGGACAGATGGATGGAGCACAACTAGAAAAGGTGATGCTCGATTTTATTGCCGGTGAATTTGATGTGCTGATGGCCACCACCATCATCGAATCGGGTTTGGACATACCCAACGCCAACACCATCATCATCAATAATGCCCACCAGTTTGGACTGAGCGAGCTGCACCAGTTGCGGGGCCGCGTGGGACGGAGCAACAAAAAGGCCTTCTGTTACCTGCTGGCTCCACCGTTGACAACCCTCACCCAAGAGGCTCGCCGGAGGTTGAAAATCATCGAGGAATTTTCGGATCTCGGCAGTGGCTTCAACATAGCCATGCAGGATCTCGACATACGCGGTGCCGGCGATGTGCTGGGTGGTGAACAGAGCGGATTCATTTCGGATATCGGCTACGAAACCTACCAGCGGATCCTCAACGAAGCTATCCTTGAATTGAAAGAGACGGAATACAAAGATGTGTTCCAGGAAGAGTTGTCCAAAAATGAAAACAAGGCATTTGTGAGCGACTGCCAGATAGAGACCGATGAGGAGATGCGCTTCCCCGACGAATACATCAACAACATAGCCGAACGGATGCACCTCTACCGCGAACTGGACAATGTGGAAACAGAAGAGGCATTGCAAACCTTTGAGAGCAACCTGGTGGATCGTTTTGGCCCTATCCCGGAGGCCGGTCGCCGCCTGTTTCAAATTGTTCGCATACGACGTGTGGCCAAAGCACTGGGATTGGAAAAGATTGTGTTCAAAAACCAGCAGCTCTACCTCTATTTTGTCAGCAACAAGGAATCGTGGTTTTACCAGTCGCCGGTATTTATGCAGATATTGCAATGGCTGCAGGGCAATCCCAAGAGGGCGCGCATGACAGAAGGACGCGACAAGCTTTACATTACCATCAAACCGGTTGGTTCAACCACGGAGGTGCAGCAAATCATCGAGGGCATCCACCGGCAGGTTTACGAGCAACAGTAAAACAAAATGCCGAAATAATCGTCAACAGAGGAGGCAATTTTCCTGATCGAATACTGCCTTGAGGCTGCGTTGGCGATGGTAACATCAACCCTTGAGCCATCCACAATGGCGTGGCCGGAAAAGATATGCCCGAGCCGGTCAACCCCTTGGCCATCCAAAATGGAGAGCGATTGGGGATTGAACACCCCGGCCGTTGCATTGGACTCAAGAAGTGCTTCCAATTCAGGAAAATCAGCAGAATAGTCCAACAATACCAGGTCGTTGCCCACCAAGAAAAACCGGTTGGCGCCGTTCTTCACAATTTGGGACAAAGCCTCGAGGCGCAGCTCCATTTTCAATTCGCGGGAGATGTTGCGCAAGATGACTTGGAGTGATGTTTTCCGGTTAAATTCAACCTTGGAGATCAACACTTCGGCATAAAAAGGGTTACCATGCATGTCCTTCATCCGCAACCTGAAAACAGGCGGTTTCACTGTGCCACCAACGTGTTGTGTCATAAGCGCTTCAAGCTCTGGAGCTATGGCTCCGCCCACAAAATTAAGGAATGGCAGCCCCATCAAATCTTCGATGTAATGTGACCGGAAAAGGCTGAGCGCATTGTTATTGATATACTGTACAAACCCGTTGGAAACAATTATTATGGGCAATGGCGAATCACTGATAAACTGGCGGTAGCCTTTTTCCCGTTGTTTCAATTCCTCATCGACCCGGTGTTTGTAATAAGCCAAATCGATGCTGATGGCCAGTTCTTTTTTCGCAATGGGTTTCACCAGGTAACCATAGGAGTTGCTGATGATAGCCCGGTTAATCACATCATCGTCGGTATCGGAGGAGATGAAAATCACCGGTATATGAAAGTCACGGGTGATGCGGTCGGCAGTTTGTATGCCATCCCAATCCCCCTCCAGGTGGATATCCATCAGGACAACATCGGGAGCCAGTGTCCCGCACAATACCAAAGCCTCGCGCCCGGTTTGGCAACGGCCCACCATTTCATGCCCAATATCACGAAGGAACATGGTAAATATGGCCGAAATAAAACGGTCGTCCTCCACAACTAAAATCTTCCGCATCCTTAATTATATTTACATTAAATGCCAACCGATGAAATGGAACCCACTTTTTTTCATAATTTTGCAGTTAAATATTGAACCGTTATAATAAAAAGTGTTTGTGAATTTAGTCATTGATTCGGGAAATACCCAAGCTAAAACAGGGCTTTTTGACAAGGGACAACTCATGGCAACCCACCACATCAAAAGCTTTGACCAAAGCTTTTTTGACCGGTTGTTCGCCGAGTATTCAATCAAAAAAACAATTATTGCGTCAGTATCGCATCAAGCCGAGTCGATAAGGAATTTTCTATCCGCCTATGGGGTGCCGGTAATTATGGCGTCGCCAAGCTTGGACTTTCCCTTTAGCATAGGATACAAAACACCGCAAACACTTGGCATTGACCGTTTAGCGGCAGTGGCTGGCGCAACAGAGCTATTTCCGGGTGAAAACCTACTGATCATTGATGCCGGCACAGCCATCACTTATGAAATAGTAACAGAAGAGAACATTTATTTGGGCGGGAATATAGCCCCGGGGATGCAGATGCGGTTCAAAGCCTTGAATCAATATACCAGCAAACTGCCATTGTGCGACCCCGAATCATGGAACGGATGGATGGGCACCACCACACAAGAGGCCATTGCCGCTGGGGTTGTACAGGGGATGATAAACGAAATGGAGGGGTATGAAGGGTTGATGCAACAAAAGTTTTCGAATTATAAAGTGATTATTACCGGAGGAGATGCAGATTTTTTTGCTAAAAAACTAAAAAATCCCATCTTTGTAAACTTGAATTTAGTACTGAGTGGTCTTAACCGTATATTAGAACATAATGCATAAATACTATAATCAGCTTTTATTAGTATTGTTCCTGATGATGGCAACAGGAATGACGTTCGCACAAAGACGAACCTTTTCGCCCTATTCGCGCTATGGCATTGGCGAATTGGCCAAGCCCGGGATGGCTCGCAACATGGCCATGGGTGGCACCGGGATTGCATTGCAATCGTCCAGCTATCTCAACAGCCTGAATCCTGCGTCGTATTCGGCCATGGACACCATGTCGCTCTATTTTGAGGCAGGGGTGTCAGCCTTTTCACAAAACCTCAAATCGTCGGTAGGATCGACCAACCAATCGAATTCTAACTTCGACTATTTTGCTATTGGATTGCCCATATCGAAACGCGTCAAAAGCAGCCTCGGGATGCAGCCTTATGCATTTACAGGTTACAACATCAAGAACACTCAATCCACAGGCGACATCAGCACCTCATTGGGATCGGGAAACCTCAGCAAAGTGTATTTGGGACTAAGCGTGGCACCGTTTAAAAACTTCTCGTTGGGCGCCCATGCCAGTTACCTGTTCGGAAAACAACAGCACACCAACTATTTCACCTCGCTAATAGATCCACAAGCCCTTTCTTACGGAATCATCCGCGATACGCACATCAGTGACATCACCTTTGATTTTGGGGCACAATATTTGTATGATATCAACCAGAAGCACCGATTGACGTTTGGGGTTGTTTTTTCACCCAAAGCATCGTTGAACGGCGACATGAAAGAGCTAAAAGCCAGGGGCATCAGCTTCAACGAAAACACCAGCTCTTTTGACGAGCAATACGCGATTGACACGATCAATTACAAACAGCAAGATTTCAACGGAAACGAATTGCAAATACCGTTAAGCTACGGTGCCGGGGTTGCCTACCATTTTGACAATAAAATCATGGTGACAGCCGACTTCCTGTTGAGCCAATGGGCAGAAGTGAACATGCCTGCTTACGCCCTATCGACTGATGCCGCCAAAACGGTATCGCTCGAGAACAGCTCCAGAATATCGTTTGGTGCAGAGTACATGCCCGATGACCGCTTAGCCACCAGTTACTTTTCAAGGTTGCGGTACCGCGTGGGAACTTACCAATACCGCGATTACATCTCTTACAATGGTAAGAAAATTGATGAAATCGGGTTGAGCGTTGGGGTGGGCTTCCCCATGAAGAGGGACAAGTCCTCGGTCAACTTGAGCTTCGTCTGGGGTAAAAAAGGATCGACCCAGGACAACATGATCCGTGAAAGCTTTGCACGGTTTACGCTCGACATCACCATGTTCGAGTACTGGTTTATCAAACGTAAATTTGACTAAATATAAACGACTAATAAAAACAGAATCTACAATGAAAATTCTAAAATTTCTAATTGTTGGTTTGTTAACCGTAACAACCGGCACATTTGCCCAAAAAGGAGTGGAAGATGGTTCAAAATATGGCCATGGCGAGGACAGTATCCGTTGCACAACCAATTTGACCCTATTTGCAGACGATGTGAAACAGGGTAAATTGGCTGAGGCCTATACCAAATGGATCATCGTGTTCAATGAGTGTCCACTGGCTCACTCGTCCATTTATACCGACGGTGCAAAAATTGCATCGGCACTCTACGAAAAGGAGAAGGATGCTGTAAAAAAAGAGGAGTACTACAACCTGCTGATGAAAGTTTACGATCAACGGATCAAATATTTTGGTGATAACTCAAGGTATCCGGCTTCGTACGTAAAAGGATTGAAAGCGGTTAGCATGTTGGATTACAAAAGAAGCGACGTTGAAGTTGTGAAAGTTGCCAACCAGCTGTTGGAAGAGTCGCTGGCCGGCAAGCCCAACACCATTCAGGCTGCTTTTGCGCTGAACTACATGACCTCGTCGATTGCCCTATTCAAGGAAGGCTCCTTCAATGCTGAGAAAGTTGTGAACAACTACATCAAAGTAGCCGGCCTCAGTGACCAGCTGATTGCAGCCGCTTCGGATAAAACAAAAGAGTCGTACACTCAGGCAAAGGTAGGTATTGAACAGTTATTTGCCAGCAGTGGTGCTGCCGACTGCCAAACCATTGCCACCATCTTCGGTGCCAAACTGGAAGCCAACAAAGAAAACCTAGACTGGTTGAAAATGGTGAACTACCTTTTGGTAAGGGCTGAATGCACCGAATCGGATCTGTTTTTCTCAACCTCGGAATACCGTCACCGCATTGAACCATCATCGGCTTCGGCCTACGGGTTGGCAAAAATGTACCTGAAACAAAACGACAGCAACCGGGCCTTGGAATTCTACAAGGAAGCCGTAGAGCTGGAGACAGAACCTGTTCAAAAGTCCAAGTTCCTTTACGAAATGGGTCTTATCAGCATGTCGCACGAAAACTACCAAATGGCCAGAAGCTATGCCAACAAGGCTCTCGAATTACGTAGCGATTGGGGTGCGCCCTACATCCTGATTGGCAAGCTCTATGCCGCCGGAGCCAAAAACATCGGCACCAAAGAGTTTGAGAAGAAAGCAGGCTACTGGGTGGCTGTTGACAAGTTCTACAAAGCCAAAACGGTAGATGCCACCATCACTCAGGAAGCCAACGAATTGATCAATCTCTACTCCCAGTATTTCCCAGGGTCGGAAGAGCTCTTCTTCGAAGGCATCCAGGATGGGGCAACCTATACTGTTGGAGGCTGGATTGGAGAAAAAACCACGGTTAGAGCAAAACGATAAATTTTGAAAACGAGCGATAAACATAACTATTTTCGTTACATGATAACAGCAAGCAACTTCGTGTTGCTTGCTGTCGTTATTTTGACATCATGTAAACCCAACTCCAACGAAGAGATCCAAGCCATTGCCAACAAGCAGGATCTCCCCTCCTTGATCGTGACCAACCTGGAATCGCTGGTGACAGACTCGGGTAGTGTTAGATACAAGCTGATCACACCCAAACTGATTCAATACGATAAAAAGGAAGAGCCTTACGTTGATTTTCCTCAAGGTCTGCATTTTTTAAGTTTCTCGGGCACCAAAGAGGTGACGGCACAGATCAAGTGCAACAACGCCCGCTACCTAACACAAAAAGAGTTGTGGGAGCTCAACAACAATGTGGAAGCCATCAACGAAAAGGGGGACATATTAAATACGGAACAACTGTTTTGGGATGCCAAAAAACACCTGATCTATTCCGAGAAATTTGTAAAAATCACCACGCAATCGCAGGTCATCACAGGCTATGGTTTGGAAGCCAACGAAGACCTTTCGTGGTATGAGATTAAAAAACCCAGTGGCGAAATAGAGATTGCGGAACCGGGCAAAGAGGAACAGTAAAAAATTAAACACTATAGATATATCCAATGGTCAGCATAACCATTATCATTTTATCGTTAGTACTGTCAGCTTTCTTCTCTGGAAGTGAGATGGCTTTCCTCACCTCCAACAAATTGATCATTGAGATCAACAAAAAAAAATACCCCACCATCTCCAAGGTAATCGACCGGTTCAACAATCATCCCGGCATCTTCATATCAACGATACTGATTGGCAACAATGTGGCTTTGGTGGTTTACAGTTTGGAGATGGCCAAGCTGCTCTCTCCTTTTTTAAACACTTTGGGAGCCAACGACACGGCCGTAATGCTGACACAAACGGTGGTGTCCACGTTGATCATCCTAATCACGGCAGAATTCCTGCCTAAGACGCTGATCCAGATCAATCCATCCATGATGCTGAACATCATCGCCTTGCCACTGATGTTTTTTTACGCTCTATTCTACCCCATCAGCCGCTTCACCCAGTGGATTAGCCACCTGATATTAAACAGGTTGTTTCGCATCAACAAAAACCCCAAAAACGAGAAGCTCATACTGGGTCGCATCGACCTGGACAACCTATTGACCAAACACCAAGCGCAATCGAGCTCGCGCAACAATTTACCCCAAGAGGTCAAGCTCTTGAAAAACGCATTGGATTTCACCAAGGTCAAGATTCGCGAATGCACCATCCCGCGTACCGACATCGAGGCCATTGAGATCAACGACACCATCGAAAACCTGAAACAGAAGTTTATCTCTTCGGGGTTTTCGAAGGTGATGGTTTACCGCGACTCCATCGACAACATTATCGGCTACGTGCATGTGTCGGAGCTATTCAAAGCCCCCAAACGCATCCGCAACATCATGAACCCAATCTCCATTGTTCCGGAGACCATGGGTGCCAACAAGCTTTTGGAACTCTTCACCGAGCAGCATAAAAGCATTGCCCTGGTAGTGGACGAATTTGGTGGAACAGCAGGCATCATCACACTGGAAGACATTCTGGAGGAGATATTCGGGGAGATTGATGATGAACACGACACCCCTGAATACACCGAGGAGGAGATCTCCCCCACCGAATACCGTTTCTCGGCACGGCTTGAGATCGATTACCTAAACGAAAAATACAACCTGAACCTGCCCGTATCGGAGGAGTATGAAACCCTGGCAGGCATGATTCTTTATTACAACCAGTCCATCCCCAAACCTGGTGAAGAATCCATCATCAACCGGTTCAAAATTGAGATTATTGAGGCCTCAAACACCCGGATAGAAGAGGTAAAAATCGAATTATTGGAACACTAATCATAAATTTTGGATTCTTTTGCATTAGAACGGCATCAAGCGGCATCAGTTATACATTTTTTTGTATATTCGTAACCTAATTTTCAACGATTAATACTAAATTTTTATATCCAATGGCAACATTAGAGAGAATAAGGAACAGAGCAGGAATACTAGTAGCCTCGTTTATTGGTTTGGCTTTACTGGCATTCATTCTCAACGACCTTTTGGGATCAGGACAAAAGGTGTTTGGCGGCAGCAACCAACGTGTGGCAAAAATTGATGGAGAGTCCGTTTCCATCCAGGAATACCAGAACCAGATAGCAGAATTTGAAGATTATGCTAAACTAAGTTCAGGTCGCTCATCTCTGGATGAGACCACCGCCATGCGTTTGCGCGAGCAAGTATGGAACCAGCTGGTTCAAAAAATTGTGATGGACAAAAAGTACGAGCAAATCGGCATAGAAGTAACGCCAGATGAAATCTTGGACATGGTTGCCGGGAAAAATGTACACCCCTCCATCCGCCAGATGTTCACCAACCCACAAACTGGTGTGTTTGACCAGGCTCAGGTGATCAACTTCCTACAAAACAAAAACCAGGATCCACAGGCCAACTTTTACTGGTCGTTTCTGGAAAAACAATTGAAGGCAGAAAGACTCTTCACCAAATATGCTTCGCTTGTGAAAGGCGGCATGTATGTTACCAGCAGCCAAGCAAAAATGGAAGCTGAAGCAAAAAGCAAAGAGGTGGATTTCAACTTCGTGGTGGTGCGCTACAACACGGTATCGGACAGCCTAATCAAAGTAGCCAGCTCCGACATCAAAAACTACTACAACAAAAACAAGGAGAATTTCAAGTCAGAGGCTACCCGTGACATTGAGTACGTCTCCTTTACCGTTACACCCACCGAAGAGGACAAACAAACCACTTTTGAATGGGTGAACAAACAAAAAGAGGCCTTTTCCAACCCTGCTACCGATGCCATCCAGTTTGTACAGATGAATTCTGAAACTCCAGCCGATGGCCGTTACCTGAAATCTGAGCAATTATCATCAGATCTTCAGCGATTTGTAACTTCAGCAGCAGTTAACGATGTGTATGGCCCTTATCTCGAAAACGAATCGTACAAACTAAGCCGTCTGGTGGACATCAAACAGCTGCCCGACTCGGTGAAAGCCCGCCACATACTAATCAGGAACAACACGCCTGAACGCAACAACCAATTGGGCGACAGCCTTTTGGCACGCATCAAAGCAGGCGACGACTTTGCAGCCCTGGCACGCAAATACAGCGAAGATCCCGGCTCGGCCATCAATGGTGGCGACTTGGGTTGGTTTGCCGAAGGTGCCATGGTGAAACCTTTCAACGATGCAGCTTTCATGAACAACAAAGGCGAAACCGTGAAGGTTGAATCACAGTTCGGCATCCACATCATCCAAGTCCAGGATAAAGGGGCAGCCGTAACAAAATACAATGTGGCCACATTGGAGCGTAAAATCGACTACAGCTCAAAAACCTACCAAAACGTTTACTCACAGGCAACCCGTTTTGCTGCGGAGAACAACTCTCAGGAGAAATTCAATGCCGCCATCACCAAACAAAACCTGGTGAAACGTTACGGAAAAGGGATCAAAACAACCGACCAAGCAGTAGGTGCCTTGGAATCGTCGCGCGAATTGGTGCGTTGGGCATTTGAAGCCAGCAAAGGCAGCCTGTCACCCATCTATGAATTTGGCGATGAAATCGTGATGGCCGTTTTAACCGGAGAGCAAGAAAAAGGATATGCCAAACTGGAGGATGTGAGTGCATCGATCTCACGTGAACTGATCAACGAGAAAAAAGCAGAGCAGCTAATGGCCGACCTTAAAGCTAAAAATGCAAGCTCTCTCGAGCAGTTGGCTGCCATGAAGAGCACTCAAGTAGAAAGTGCCAGCCACATCAACTTCGGATCGTTCCAAGTTCCCGGTGCCGGTGTTGAACCAGCATTAGTGGCCGCTGCCACTTCGGCTCCTGTAGGTAAACTGGCCGGACCGGTAAAAGGGTACAACGGTGTTTATATGATTCAAGTAACCAACTCAACGCCCATGAATGAAGTGAGCAAAGAGATGGAAAAAGCACAATTGAAACAACAAAATGGTTATAAAGTTGACTACCAACTGATTCAAACCATCCTGAACAAAACAGAAATTGAAGACAGCAGAATCAAGTTCTTCTGATCAATACAGGAAATAGCATTCAAAGCGGCAGGGCAAAAAGCTCTGCCGCTTTTTTTTCCTGGAAACCGGCCAGCACCTGGGCACAACCACCAACACACCAGGCATATTGGAGAATTGCAAAAATATTATTAACATTGAATCCCGAACAACAAAAGCCACCAACCACCCAACAGATGCCATGCCGAGATCAATGTTTGAATCCCTGAAAAGGATATCCAAAAAAAACACCAAAGCCATCGTCGTTTGCCTTTTACTGGCGGCACTATGCAGTGTGATTGTGACCGCCCTGCACCTATCGCATAAAAGGCAAAAAAAGGCAGAATACCGGATCACCGAATTAAAGATTGACTCCCTACTCTCGGCATCCACTGCGGTTGACACCAGCCATATGGCCTCGCTTGAAAGAATTGAGCTGGCCAAAGCCATGCTGGCCAACAAAGAATACCCTTCGTTGATGGGCAAAATATGTTTGAAAGAGGCCGCCATGGCCAGAGCAAGGCACCAATACCCACAATCGATAGATTGTTACAAGCAAGCCATCGCTTTCTTTGAAAAAAGCGGTGATGAAAAGCAACTTGCCAGGATATACTACAACCTGGGCAGCAACTACAAAAAAACCGGCGATTTCAACCAAAGCTTCGACGCGTCGTTGAAGGCCCTTTCGCTCTACATGGATTTGGCCGACCAGCAAGGCTTGAGGCGGTGCTATTCGAACATAGGTAGTATCTACAAATACCTGCAACAGTACGACAAAGCACTTTACTATTACCAGTTGGCACTCGCCATCAGCAAGGAGCTCAACTACCAGGAGGGCGAATCGTCAGCGCTCAACAATATTGGCACCATCTATTCGCAGATGGACAAAAAGGAGCTGGCATTGGAATTTTACGAAAAAAGTTACGCGCTAAAAAAAAGCAAATCACCACTGGAGTCGGCTATCTATTATGGCAACATCAGTGGCTCGCTGCTGGCACTGGGACAAACCCAAAAGGCATTTGCGGCATTGAAGAAGGCCGAATACTCACTTAGCCAAACTTTCGAGCCCCGCAACAAAATATCGAACCTGTTGGACTTTGGCGACTACTATCTCCACCTATCGCAAAACGACTCGGCCTTGGGGTTCTATTCGGAAGCTCTGAAACTGGCCAAAACCTACCAACTGAACGAACGATTGTTGTCGTGCCACGAAGGCATGATAAAGGCTTACCAAGCCTTGAACCAATTCGACCTGGCCTTTGAACACCAGACGCACTACCTCAACCTAAAGGAACAACTTTACAACACCAGCAAATCCATCGAAATAGCACAAATGGATGCTGATTTCAAAAACAGCCATTTCAAAACGCAACAAGCCAACGAACGGGACAGGTTTTTCCTACTCTCCATTATCCTAATGCTGGGTTTGCTCTCTCTGGGATTGATCATCCTCAACATCCGCCACAAGCAGAAACACATCCGTGAAGAATTCCTGATCAAACAACAGTTGCTGGAAAAACAAAAAAGCAGGATCGAAAAAAACCTGGATGATAAAAATAGGGAACTGGCCTTGTACTCCATGCAATTATCGCAACAACAGCAGATAAAGAGTGCCTTGGTTGCCAGGATCAGGCAAAAGATGGAGAACAAATCGGCCGCGGTAAAATCGGAGCTGTACGCCATCATTGGAGAGATGGAACGCGAAAGTAACCACGGCGCTGTTTGGGCCGAGATGGAACACCGT
>JAGPIS010000159.1 GCA_018054835.1 Breznakibacter sp.
GAAAAAACTAATTAACTTAGACAATGTAACCTAATAAGTAAAGAACCGTAACATAAGAAACGGAAATAAATTTGAATCGAAACAAGACAGCGGGTCACCTAGCTTTTTTCAAAATTGATTGTTGTTTTAATATTTAAACCGAAGACCAAATCCTTCCTAATGAAAAATAGAGTAATTATATATTTCATCGTGTTAACCCTCACGCAACTTTGCCACCAAACCATACTGTCGCAACAAAACGATTACCAACAGGTAAATATTGCCTTGAAATGGAATCACCAATTCCAGTTTGCCGGCTATTATGCTGCTGTGAAAAAAGGGTTTTACAAGGAGGAGGGGTTGGATGTCAACCTGATTGAGAACACCAACAATCAATCGTCGATAGAATTGGTATTGAAAGCGGAGGCGGAATATGGAGTTGCCTCAACGGAACTGGTGTTGGCAAGAGCCACAGGAAAGCCAGTTGTGGTATTGGCGGTCATTTTCCAACACTCGCCCATCATATTGTTGTCGCGTCACGACAGCAACCTGAAATATTTGTCGGATTACATTGGCAAAACCATCATGGCTACGCAATACGACATGCAAGAGATCAACCTGCTGTTCATCAAGGAGGGGATTGACCCGAAGAAAATTAATTACAAAAGCCACCAATACACCCTTGACCAGCTAATGAACCACCAAGTGGATGGCACCATTGAGTACCTCACCATGCAACCCAACCAGATGGTCAACCGTGGTGTGGAGCCCAGGGTGATCCGCCCCATCGACTACGGGATCGATTTTTATGGTGATTCCTTTTTCACCAGCGAAAAGGAGATCCGCAAGAATCCACAAAGGGTGGAGCAAATCACAAGAGCCACGATAAAAGGGTGGGAATACGCCATGGCCAACAAGGAAGAGATCATCGACTACATCATGGGATTCCAGAGCATCCAAAAAAGGGGCATCACCAGGGAGGAGCTGGTATATGAAGCCCACAAGATGGAAGAACTGATACAACCCAAGCTGGTTGAAATGGGCCACATGAACCCGCTCAGATGGGAAAAGATCGCACAAATGTATGCCAGCCAAGGAATCATACCCAAGGACTATTCGCTCAATGGTTTTATTTACATCCCCAACAATCCAGTCCACCGGCAGCAGATCATCGTGCGCATCATCACCATATTGCTATTAAGTGCCACAGCAATGTTTCTGATTGTATTGCTGCTCAACCAGAAGTTGAAGAACCTGGTAAATAAAAGGACTTCCGAACTGACAAAAATGACAGAACGAGACGAAGCTCTATTGAAAGCCATCCCAGATTTGATGTTCCTGTTTGACAAGGATTGCCGCATCCTAGACTACCATCCCAAGGAAGACAACACCCCTTTTGTCATTTCGCCACAACAATTTTTAGGAAAGGGCATACAGGAATCACTTCCTGCCCATATCTCAGAAATGACCAGGGGAAATGTGGCCAAGGTTTTGAAAACAGGCAAAACAACCACCTCGTCCTATGTACTGAACGCGGATTCGAAGGAACAGTATTTCGAAGCCCGGTATGTTCCCTGCGGGAAAGAGGAGGTGCTGGCCATGGTGCGCAACATCACCGAGAGGATGCGTTACGAGGAAGAGCTGCTCGCCTCGCATGAGGAGTTGAAAGCCGCTTCGGATGCGTTAAAAGAAAACTTACAAGAACTGGAAGAGGCCAAGCTGAAGGCTGAGGTGAGCAACCGCCTGAAAACCCACTTTCTGGCCAATATGAGCCATGAAATTCGAACCCCCATGAATGGCATCATCGGTTTCCTGCAGATCCTGCGCGACATGGATCTGTCGAAGGAGGAACAGGAGAGCTACATCGACCTGGTGAACAAAAGCGGCAAACGCCTATTGGACACCATCAACGACATCATCGAAATGTCTAAAATCGAAGCCGGCTATATTGAAATCAACCGCCAGTCGATCAATATCAATGACACGTTACACTATTTCCAGGATTTTTTCAAACCACAAGTTTTGGAGAAAGGATTGGAGATGGTTTTGGATGTGCCTGCCCAAAACAAAAATATCACCATCGTCACCGACCAGCACAAGCTAGAAAGCATCCTATCGAACTTAATTAAAAATGCCATAAAATTCACCCAGGAGGGAACGGTGTTGTTTGGTTTCTCGAAAAACGAAAAAGAGGTTACTTTTTACGTCAAAGATACGGGGATTGGTATTCCGGCCGACCGACAGGAAGCCATCTTCGAGCGTTTTGTTCAGGCCGAACTCAATGTGACCCGCTCACACGAAGGATCGGGACTGGGATTGGCCATTTCGAAAGCATACATTGAAAAACTGAATGGGAAAATATGGGTTGAGAGCCAAGAGAACGTGGGAAGCACCTTCTATTTTTCGTTGCCTCTTCAATCCATGGAAAAAGGGGAGGTTAAACAGAACACCCAATGGCTCTAAAACAGCAAAAAGGAGAGTTTACTGAAAAAAAGAAACTGGAATTGTGATTTTTCGGCTGAAACAACTATTTTACATCCATGAAACGAGCTGCAATACTAATCATCACAACCCTATTTCAAATCAATTCGTATTCACAGTCAACCGATTCGCTATTGAAGCTGCTCGACCAAGCCATCGCGCAGCGCCTGGAGTACGACCGCAACAAGGAAGGGCAGATCCTGCAACTGAAAACCATGCTGGGCAACACCCAGGCACAGGAGACGCAGTTCAGCCTACTGGGTAATCTCTTCACACAATACTTGCCCTACAACACCGATTCGGCCATGTTGTACACACAAAAACGCATCGACCTGGCAACAGCCATGGAGGCGCCACTTTATTTGGCAGAAAGCCAAATGAACATGGCGGCCATCAAAAACAACACGGGTATGTACAAGGAGGCACTCGACATACTGAACAACTTCGATGCCTCGGAATTGACGCCCCAGCTAAGGCTTTACCGCTTTCAATTGTACCGCACCATCTACGGTGCCATGCACGACTATGCCATTTCGGAACTAGAGCAACAAACCTACCAACGGTTGACCAACGCCTACCGCGACTCCATCATTGTCCAGGCAGAACCCGGCACAAAGGACTACCTCTATGCTGTTTCGGACAAAATGATCATCCATGGACAATGCCAGGAAGCTGTGGATTTATTGACCAATTACATCCGCACCATACCATCAAACAACCACGACAAGGCCATTGTGGCCTACAACCTTTCGCAGGCTTGGAGCTGTTTGGGGGATGAACAACAAGCTTTCAATTACCTGACCATCTCGGCCATTTGCGACATCAAGGAATCGATAAAAGAGTACATATCCCTATGGCAACTGGCCACCATGGTTTACCACCGGGGCGACATCGACCGGGCCTACAGCTACCTGATGTGCTCACTCGAAGATGCCACTTTCAGCAAGGCCAGGCTGCGCACCTTGAAAATAACCGAAATATTGCCGGTCATCGAAAAAGCCTACCAAAGCAATAAGGAGCAGCAACAGCGCCGCATGAAACTGATGATGGTGGTGATCAGCCTTCTTCTGCTTTTCCTGATTATGGCCGTGATCCAAACCAGACGCCAGCTGATCAAACTAAGACGGACAAAATCGGAGCTGAGTGCAGTCAACGAAAAACTGCAACAGCTCAACCACGAATTGGGTCAATACAACCAACAAGTTGTGGAGGTGAACGGCATATTGGCCGAAACCAGCAGCATCAAGGAGGAGTACATTGGCCGTTACATGGATTTATGCTCGCACTACCTGGACACGATGGATGAATACCGTCGCACGATGTATAAAAAAGCTACAGCAGGCAAGACGGATGAGCTGGTGAATGACCTGAAATCGTCGCAGTTCATCAAAAATGAGCTGAAAGATTTCTATACCAATTTCGACCATACGTTCCTAAGGCTCTTCCCTACCTTTATTGATGAGTTCAATGCACTGCTGAACCCCGAAGAGCAAATCACCCTAAAACCAACCGAACTGCTCAACACCGAACTGCGCATTTTCGCCTTAATCAGACTAGGCATTACCGACAGCGAAAAGATTGCCAATTTCCTCAGGTATTCCATCACCACCATTTACAACTACCGCACAAAAATGCGCAACAGGGCTGCAGGAAATAGGAACGATTTCGATGCCAATGTGATGAAAATCGGGCTGATCAAGAAAGGATAATACCCATTTTTTAATACTAATTTACAAACACCAAAAACACTCAAAACACTAACAACAAACAATTTAAATACGACAAACAGAAAATAGCAACTACTTTTTGATTCATCGGAGCACCAGAACCTTCGCTGATTGTATGAATGGATGTAAATTTGTGACAAGAAAGCTGAAAATTGAAAATTCACATAAACAATTGTTCACAATGAAAAAACTATCCCTTCTGTTATCACTGGTGCTTGTGCTTGGTTCCTTGAAAGCACAAATACTAAAATCGCCAGACAACAATTTGTCGATGAATTTTGAGGTGAAAGATGGCGTACCCACTTACCAATTGACCTACAAAGGCAAGGCCGTGGTGAAACCAAGCCGGCTGGGTCTCGAGCTCAAGGATGACACCCCACTGACCGATGGTTTCACTATTGCCAAAACGGCAACAGCCACCTTCGACGAGAGTTGGCAACCAGTATGGGGCGAATGGGCATCCATCCGCAACCACTACAACGAACTGGCTGTCGCCATGAACCAAACCGCAACCAACCGCAATATGG
>JAGPIS010000160.1 GCA_018054835.1 Breznakibacter sp.
ATATTTGCTTGGTGCGAATACAACAATTGGAAATTCAACGGTACAACCTCATTTGGAAGCGATAAGGAAGCTGTTCGAAAAACCATACAATATCTGATCAAACATTTTGAGTGGTTTAATCAGGTAGAGAAAGGTCAAACCTTCGGTGGAGCTGCCACGGTGTTGGGACAAGTCAAAGATGGCCAAGGCGATATCAAAGGCTATTTATGGAATGGCGTTGCCAGTGGTATGGATAACACCACGCGCGGACGAGGTATCGGTTTGGAAAATGCCCTTTGGGTGGATGCCATTGCCCAGCAGGGTCTATCGGCATTATACATCGCACGTCTGGCAGATGCAGTAAAAGATAAAAAGACAGCTATAACATACTACCGTATTTACGATAAACTTAAAAACACAGTGAACACCCTTTATTGGGATGATGAAGATGGGGTTTATTACGATATACATAAAAATTCCACAGTTGACAATCAGCAATTCGACAAAGTGCTCACACCTGCCTCTTTTTGGCCCCTGTTGGCAGAGATGGCCTCACCGGATAAGGCAAAACGCATGGCTGAACTGCTAATAAAAGAGGATAAGCTGGGGGGCGCGGTACCTGTAGTAACAGTTTCGCGTGATGATGAGAACTTCAATGGGAAAACAGGTGATTACTGGCGTGGTGGCATCTGGCTTCCAACCACCTACATGACAGTAAAAGCCCTTGAAAAATATGGGATGTTCCAATTGGCAAATGACATATCGGAGCGCACCATCAATCATATGTTGGCCACATACCAGAACCCTGAGGCTCATGAGTATTATGACGGTAAACCGACGATCTGGGAATGTTACAATCCAAACAAACCGTTACCATCAACCGAACATGGCCGCATTGCACGTCCAGAGTTTTGTGGCTGGTCAGCCTTGGGTCCCATCTCCTTGTTCATCGAGAATGTATTGGGTTTTTACGAAATAGACGCCTCCCAAAAAATAGTGAAATGGAACTTGCGCAATGAAGGTAAGCATGGCATCAAACAACTTAGTTTTGGCAGTGTTTGCTGTGATATCCTACATGATAATGGGGTTGTAACCATTGATTCAAACAAACCTTTTACCCTTTACATCAACAATGACAGATTTAAGATAAAAGCAGGGCACAACAGAATAGAACTGAATTAACCACTATTCTTTTCAAAACAACTGCCCGATAGTTCGAGACACCAACTGAAGCAAGCTCTAGGTTTCTGAATTCGTTATCGATCCACCTGAATTTTGATATTGCAACCGAACAGTAACTTGGTTTGTCACAAAAGCAGAAAAAAAGGGTTGGCTACATTTTTCGAGAGAACACTTCACCAATGAGCCTATTTTTCGTACCTGATCTGTTTTGACCAAGAATAATGCAAAAAGGCGAAATTCGTAAAGAATTCCGCCTCCGTTCATACGTTAATTAAAAAAGCTATACATCAAGTATATTATTGAATTTCAAAAGATTGATCAATCATTTTTTGATAAATCGCTTACTAATTGCACCTTGACTTCCATTAAGGCTAACCACATAAATTCCTGCAGGTAGATGGTGAATATCAATCCGATTGTCTTTAACAACACCTTGATAACACACCCGGCCTGAAATATCTGTGATAACAACATTTTCTTCTGTGTTGATATTCAGCACATCTTTGGCTGGATTGGGATATACTAAAATATCATCAACTGTTACCGATGGCAAATCTGTGGTAACACTCGTGTACCAAATTGAAGTACCGTAGCCACCATATTTTGCATCAGTATTATCAAATGAAGGTGCTGAATTAGCAGGAAGAAAAACGTTTGTTGGAGCATTGTAGAAGTAAACTCTGAAATTCACATCCCCTGCTGGTGCAGCTGCCAAGGAAGAAAGATCAACAGATGTCAATGCCCAGTCATATCCTTTATTTGTAAATTCGCCCAACGACGTCGAATATCCATCCACACTCCAACGCAACTGCAGCTTAACATTTGTGTTCCAAACCGCTAAGGATCCAAAGACGAATCGATCAAATTTAATACTGCCTAAAGAGTTGACGGAATAGGAAACATAAGGTGTGGTAGCAGGATCGACCGAAGTTTCACCGGTGTTTGAATACTTCCAAACATTTCTACCGTCGTTATAAACCGCCAATCCATTCCCGAAGTTTAGCGTTGCGGAGTTAACCATTGAGGCTTTGTCAGCAGCCGCCAAAGGAAATGTTGTTGTTGCCGTATTGACTGTCCCCCAGTGAGCCAATTTAGATTGTGAAAAAGCCACCGTAGCAGCCAGATTGAATAAGCAAACAAAAGTCAGTAATTTTACATTCATAAATATCAATATTAATAATAGCTCCTACTCTATTTTGGTTTTCGGAATCCCCCCTTACATATCAAAAATATCATGTGATCATACCCATTACACAGATCACTTTCATTTCCATTTTCATGTGTTCACTTTAAGCCGACACATGATTATCAAACCTCCTTATATTGAACAATAAAACACTCCAAGGGAAAAACCAAAACTATTCCCTGTATTTCGGTACAAAAATACCTATTTCAAAAACACATCAAACGATTTACTTTGTTAATCTTAGTTAAGATTACGCTGATATATAAGAAAATATACATAAACATCTAAAGCACGAAATAAATCACGAACCATCAACCGCCAAGCCAATAGAAAAACATAACCCAATCAAGGTATTTAAACATAATACATTATGAATCACAGGGATACCCAATAACTAAAAAAGTTAAATACGAGTATCAAAACTCTTCGTTTACTTTCCATCACAAAGTGATGCTTCAAACGGAGCAACTGGATTACCGGCAAAGAAAGCAGAAGATCAATTCAATAACTTCAATCTATGCTCCCGTGCTGCCCCTCCGGCGTATAGACCGGGATGGTTTCCAAATTGAAGGCCGAGAGTTCGCGTGCCGCTTGGGGATAGTTGCGGGTAAAGCCCAGCATGTATCCACCCCCACCCGAGCCACACAGCTTTATGGCATAGCTTTGATTGGCCAAACCCTTTTGCCAAGCCGGCACAACCCGGTCGGGAATCATTTCGCGGAACCACAACAGCTGAAGGGCCGACAGCTGCTGCACCTTCTGCATAAAACCCTTGGTTTCGCCATCAAGCAACAACTGAATGCTGCTGTTGGTGAGGGGAATCAACTCATTAGCGATGAAAGCGGCAAAGTGGGGTTGACTGCATTTATCAAGGTAACGCTTCACCAAAGGCCCAGTTTTGCCAGGTTGCCCTGTGTTGACCAAGAAGATGGCATCGTGGCGACGGATATCGTGACGCGGGATGGTGATGGGCTTTATCATCTGTTTGTTGACCAGATGAATGGGATGTTTCAGGTAACAAATCAGTGGATCAATCCCCGAGCTGGTGCCATGGAAAAAGCTTTCCAACTGGGCAAAGGCCTGCTTGAGCTTCAGCAATGCATCGGGCGCAAGACCAGCATGAGGTAGTGCCTCCGATTTTGCATATCGACTGAAAAGAGCAGCCACCAAGGCACCACTACTCCCCAACCCATACCCCTCGGGGATGCTGCTCTCGAAGTATAGCCCCCTTTTCAAATCGTTCAACAAGCCATCCACATCGAAGGGGATCAACAACTTCTTTCGTTGATGTAGATCGACGAGATATTGGGCATATTCCTGAAGGGATTGATTCGAACGAGTGGCAAAATTCAAGTCGGTATAGGCATTTTTGTTGACCATTCGCAATTCGCCGTTGAAGTGAGCGTAAGGAATGGTCAGCCCCATACTGCCTTGTATGATGGTGTATTCGCCAAACAACATGACTTTGGAGTAGAACACCTCCGTGGTTAATTCATCCTGCATAGTGGATCGGTTCAAAGTACCTGAGAGTATAAGCTGGTTTCTTTATTGAGTTTCTTAGGGCCTGCACCAATATGGTCTTCAATGCAGGTGTTGTTTTCGCACAATGGCAACAACTGATCCTGAACAAATTCGTCAACTCTTTTAAGGTGTGCCTCAGGATACAGCAAATGCATGTTGGGCCCGGCATCGAAGGTGAAGAAAACAGGAATGCCAGTAGATCTTCTGAAATCCCGAACCCTGTAAATGGCTTCCCACGACGATTCGGCCAGCAAAGTATAGCCATCGCGCGAATTGACCATCAACGCATGCAAGCTGAGCGCTTCCGACTCGGCAATTTGCCCAAAAGTAGCCCAATCGTCCGTCGCCAGAGCCTCCAACAGCTGGCGGGTATGGCGATTGGCCTGAGCGATGCGGCTATCGCGATAGGGATGCGTTTCCATCAGCTGGTGACCGTCGGAACTGCTCAACCTTTTTTGCCCACTTTTAAGAATGAGAATGGTGTCCTGGATGGATTGAAAAGCGGGTGAAACGTTGGTTACCGGCACAGAAAATGTGTCGGAGGAGCCCGCCAAGGCATCGGTTTTTCCCCACAAATTCCAACCACCATGCACCGACCGGCAGGCACTGCCCGAACCCAACCGGGCAATGCCACTCACCAATAGAGATGATACAGCCGGAGCGGACTCCTGGATCAGGGTTCCCATCTCGGCCAGGCAAAATGCCAGGCAGGCCATACCACTGGCCGAAGAGGCAATGCCCGAGGAGTGGGGAAATGTGTTGTGGGTGTCGATTCGCAGATGGAAATGGTTCACCCAAGGAAAGAAGGGCGTCAGATGCATCAGGAATTTTGA
>JAGPIS010000161.1 GCA_018054835.1 Breznakibacter sp.
GCTATGATTTGATGAAAAAGGAAATCGGCCGACAAATTTTTGATTGACAAATCCCAATCAATTACCGGTTTATCGAAATAATCCTCCACCTGCATCATCGTCATTTCTTTGAAGCTGTTTTGGCCTTGGCCGCTGGTTTCTTAGCCACTTTATCGGTTTTCGAGGTGGTGGCTTTTTTTGCAGGGGTGCTCTTCTTAGTTGTTTTTGCACCACCTTTAGCAGCACCTTTTTTCGCCTTCACCTTCACCTTATCGGCCTGCGAGGCCACAATGGCCATACATGCCGGGTAATCGAGCGAATCGAGATCGCTGTTTTTGGGCAGCTTATAATTATTACCTTCAAAAACAAGGTAAGCACCCCAACGGCCATTCAGTATTTTGAGTGATTCATCTTCAGCATAAGCCTTGATCAGCTTTTTGCTATCGTCCTCCCGCTTCTCATGAATCCGTTCAATAGCTGTATCCAAATCAATTTCATACGGATCGTCGATACCTTTTTTCAGCGAGATGAATTTTCCATCGTGCCGGATGTAAGGGCCAAAACGCCCCACCCCAATGACTACGGTTTTGGATTCGAAATCGCCTAGGGTGCGGGGCAGGTCAAACAGTTTCAATGCTTCTTCGAGCGTGATATTCTCAATGTGTTGCCCATGTTTCAACGAGGCAAAACGTGGTTTTTCTTCCTCTTCGCCTGAAGAACCGATTTGAGCCATTGGGCCAAAACGGCCAATTTTCACGATGACAGGTTTGCCTGTTTTGGGATCGTCACCCAACAAACGCTCACCAGTGTTTTTTTCTGAATTTTCGATGGTGTCCACCACCTTCTCATGGAAGGGTTTATAAAACAGGTCGATACAATTCTGCCACTCCAAATCCCCATCGGCAATATCGTCGAACTCTTTCTCCACACGAGCGGTAAAGTCGAAGCTCATCACCTCGCCAAAATATTTGACCAGAAAATCGTTGACCACCATTCCAATGTCGGTGGGAAAAAGTTTGGATCGTTCACTACCTGTGATTTCAGTCCGTTTTCCGCCCGATATTTTCCCAGGCAGCAGAGTGAGATAGTCGTACTGCCGCTCCTCTCCTTCCCGATCCTCCTTAACCACATAGCCTCGTTGTTGGATGGTGGAGATGGTAGGCGCATAAGTGGAAGGACGGCCAATGCCAAGTTCCTCGAGCTTGCGCACCAACGCTGCCTCGGTGTAACGTGCGGGTTTTTGCGTCCAGCGCTGCCGGGCATCAATCTGTTTCATATTGAGCAGTTGCCCCTTATTGACAGGAGGAATAATGGTGTTTCCCTCCTCTTCGGAACCATCACGGTCGGCATCGTTTGATTCGATATAGACCTTTAAGAAACCATCAAAAAGAATCACCTCACCGGTGGAGATGAATTTCTCGCCGGTGGAGCCTGCCTCAATGTTGATGGTGGTCTTTTCGATGCGGGCGTCGGCCATTTGCGAAGCAATGGTACGCTTCCAAATCAATTCATACAGCTTCTTCTCAGTCGCGGTACCCGCAACAGTTTCTTTATCGAGATAAGTTGGGCGGATGGCTTCGTGAGCCTCCTGCGCCCCTTTAGACTTTGTTTTGTATTGGCGCGTTTGCAAATATTCAGGCCCCATGCTTGAGGTGATTTGTGCGGCAGCCATCTGCACAGCAGCTTCGGCCAGATTGACCGAGTCGGTACGCATATAGGTGATTTTACCAGCTTCGTAGAGCTTTTGTGCCACCGACATGGTTTGCGACACGGAAAAACCAAGTTTCCGGCTGGCCTCCTGCTGAAGCGTGGAGGTGGTGAAGGGTGCGGCAGGGGATTTTGTAAGGGGTTTTTTCTCAACCGATGAAACGCGGAAATCGGCATCCATACATTTTTCGAGAAAAGCACGTGTCTCTTGGAGTGTTTCGAAACGACTCCCCAACTCGGCTTTCATCTCATAGAGCCGCCCCTTTTCATCTTTGATCAAGAAAATGCCGGTCACCCTAAATGAAGACTTCCCTTCGAAGGCGAATATTTCGCGTTCCCGATCCACAATCACACGCACAGCAACCGACTGGACTCGGCCGGCCGAAAGGGATGGTTTCACCTTGCGCCACAAGACGGGCGAAAGTTCAAATCCCACGAGGCGGTCCAACACCCGGCGAGCCTGCTGAGCATTCACCAGATCCATATTGATGGATCTTGGATGCTTGATGGCATGCAAAATGGCATCCTTGGTGATTTCGTGAAACACGATGCGTTGTGTTTGTTTTTGTGCCAACCCCAACACCTCGTAAAGATGCCAAGCGATGGCTTCCCCTTCGCGGTCCTCATCGGATGCGAGCCAAACCGTATCGGATGAATCGGCCAACTTCTTAAGCTCTTTTACCAGCTCTTTTTTATCTTCCGAAATCACATATTCAGGTTCGTAGTTATGCGAGACATCCACCCCGAAGTCGTTTTTCTTCAGATCGCGGATATGTCCATAACTCGACTTGACCAGATAATTTTCACCCAGAAATTTCTCTATCGTCTTAGCTTTTGCAGGGGACTCCACAATCACCAGATTCTGCTCTTTTGCCTTTTTTCCCATTATAAAAAATCTGTTTACACCTGAAGTATCATGCTTCAAACTGCAAAATTAGCATAAAATTCGCCACAATGTTAAAAAATGAAAATGCAATACGCAATCTTTTTTTCGATTGGCTTGATATAAATTTACTATTTTTACGCAAAACTTATAATTCCTATGTTTTTTAAGAGCTCAACACACGACAAATATCTCCGTTGGTTTTGGGGGATAATCATTTCAGGAATAATCGCTGTTATTCTCTTTTTTATCCTATTGGCCAATGGCATCCTGGGTTTCATGCCAACATTTGAAGAACTGGAAAACCCCAAAAGCAACCTAGCCACCGAAATCATTACGGCTGATGGCGTCACCATTGGCAAGTATTTTCAGGAAAACCGCAGCCAAATTGAATACAACCAACTCTCACCCTATGTGATCAAAGCCTTGGTTGCCACCGAAGACGAACGGTACTACAGCCATCCGGGCATTGACCTGCGGGGTCTTGGGCGGGTTTTGATCCGCACCGTTTTGATGAGGGATCAAAGTTCGGGGGGTGGCAGCACCATCACCCAGCAGCTGGCCAAACTACTTTTTCATGACCGTGCCCCCAACCTTTGGGATCGCGCCATCCAGAAATTGAAGGAATGGGTGATCGCCATCAAACTTGAAAGAAGCTACACCAAAGAGGAGATCCTGATGATGTACCTCAATAAAGTGGGTTTCATTTATGATGCCTATGGCATTGAGTCGGCCTCGAAAACGTTTTTTGGCGTGTCGGCCGACAGCCTGGAGGTGCAGCAGGCAGCCGTTTTGGTGGGGATGTTGAAAAACCCCTCGCTGTTCAATCCCATCCGCCGACCCGAGATGACAATGGAGCGCCGCAATGTTGTGCTGGGTCAGATGGTGCGATCGAACTACATCAACCGACAACAATTCGACTCGTTAAAACAACTACCCCTCGGCTTGAATTTTGCGCGTCAGGATCACAAAGAGGGACCCGCACCCTATTTCAGGGAGTACATCCGTTTGACCATCTCGGCCAACGAGCCCCTGCGTGAGAATTACCCATCATGGATGCACCAGCAATTTGTTGAAGACAGCACCCAATGGGCAGACAACCCATTATTTGGATGGATCAACAAAAACATAAAACCCGACGGCACAAAATACAACATCTACAAGGATGGTTTGAAAATTTACACCACACTCGACAGCCGGCTACAAGCCTATGCCGAGGAGGCAGTAACCGACCATTTGGGGAAAGACCTACAGCCCAAATTTTTCAAGGAAACACGCAATAAAGCACGGGCTCCCTACACTTCAAACATCTCCAACGAGCAATATAAAGCAATCATCTCCAAGGCTGTGCGCAACTCAGAACGTTACCGCTTGCTGAAACAAGCCGGCAAGAGTAACGACTCTATCAACCTGGTGCTGAATACGCCCGTCGCCATGCAGGTATTTTCGTGGGAAGGCTCCAAAGACACCATAATGAGTCCCATGGACTCCATTGTTTATCACAAATTCTTTTTACGGGCAGGGATGATATCGTTGGATCCATGGAGTGGCCATATCAAGGCCTATGTGGGAGGCCCCAACTTCAAATACTTCATGTACGACATGGTGTCGCAAGGGAAGCGGCAAGTGGGATCGACCATCAAACCGTTCGTTTACACACTGGCCATGCAAGAGGGCCACACCCCATGCGACCTGGTGCCCAATATACCACAAACATTCATACTGCCGGAAGGGAATTCATGGACGCCGCGCACCAGTGGCAAAGAGCGTGCCGGAGAGATGGTTTCATTAAAATGGGGATTGGCCAACTCCAACAACAACATCACCGCATGGGTGATGAAACAGTATTCACCTTTAGCAGTAGCCAAGATTATTCACGACTTAGGCATAAAATCGCCCATTGACCCGGTACCAGCCCTTTGCTTGGGCACACCCGACTTCTCACTGTTCGAGATGGCCGGAGCCTACAACACATACGCCAACAAGGGGGTTCACATAGAGCCCATGGCAGTGACCCGCATAGAAGACCGATTTGGAAATGTGATCGCCACTTTCCATCCAAACAAGCGTGAGGCCATTGGTGAGGAGACAGCCTTTTTGATGCTCAACCTGATGCA
>JAGPIS010000028.1 GCA_018054835.1 Breznakibacter sp.
CACCCCACATCTCTTTTTTGCCGCGTGTCAAAACCTGGCGCGCCCGGGTTGAACGTTTTTGGAACCCTGACGAGCATGGCGATAGCGCCAGCAATTTTCAGTCGGAGCAGGCCAAAATGGCGGTAGCCACCGGCGGGGTCATTGGACGAGGGCCTGGCAACAGCTATTACCGCAATTTCCTCCCCATGGCCTTCAGCGACTTTATCTTCGCCATCATTCTTGAAGAGTATGGCCTGATTGGGGGCGGATTGGTGTTGTTGTGCTATCTTGTATTGATGGCCAGGGGGGTCAATATTGCGCGACGGTGCGAACGGCCGTTTCATATATTCCTAGTCTTGGGCATCACCACCTTGATTGTACTTCAGGCTTTTGTCAATATGGGCGTTTGTGTGGGGATATTCCCCGTAACCGGACAAACGCTTCCGCTGGTGAGTATGGGTGGAACATCCAATATTTTCACCGGCATGGCCATTGGTGCCATCCTTTCCGTGAGCCGGTTCAACGAGGAGGAGGATGAACTGACTGCTGGTGATGAGCAGGAAGAAATGGTTTCAGCGGGGCAGGAAGAAGTAGTGGAAGTTTAATTTTATAATGCAATACTATGGCAGTTAAAGTGATCATTAGTGGGGGCGGTACCGGGGGGCATATATTCCCGGCCATCTCGATAGCCAATGCCATTCGGGCGTTGAAACCCGATGCCGATATTCTTTTTGTGGGTGCCGAGGGCAAAATGGAGATGGAAAAGGTTCCAGCTGCCGGCTATCGTATTGTAGGGTTGCCTGTGGCCGGCTTCCAGCGGAAGCTTACCTTCAAAAATGTCACTTTTTTCTTTAAGTTGATTGCCAGTTTGTTGAAGGCTAGGAAGGTGATCAGCCAATTCAAGCCCGATGCAGTGGTTGGGGTGGGTGGTTATGCCAGCGGCCCTGTGTTGCGACAAGCCACCAATTCAGGTATTCCCTGCCTGATACAGGAGCAGAACTCCTTTCCGGGCGTCACCAACCGCATCCTCTCGGGTAAGGTGGCGAAGATTTGTGTGGCTTACTCAGGCATGGAACGTTTTTTTCCGGCTTCGAAAATAGTGTTTACCGGCAACCCGGTTCGGCAGGATCTACTCAACCCGGTGGATAGGGAAGAGGCAGCCCGCTTTTTTGGTCTGGATGCCGCCAAACCGGTGATTTTGGTGATTGGCGGAAGTCTGGGTGCCCGATCCATCAATAACGGGATTGCGGCTTCCTTGGGTTCCTTGAAACCCGATGTGCAGCTGGTGTGGCAAACCGGCAAGCTTTACCATGCCGAGATGCTCGAAAAGGCCGAAGGGATGGCATTGCCCAACTTGCGCGTGTTCGATTTCATCCAGCGTATGGATCTCGCCTTTGGTTTAGCTGATGTGGTGATTTCACGGGCCGGCGCAAGCAGTATTTCAGAGTTGGCAGTATTGGGAAAGGCTGCTATATTTGTACCCTCCCCCAATGTGAGCGAGGATCATCAGACAAAAAATGCACAAGCCATGGTGGGCGAAGGTGCTGCTCTGATGGTGCCCGATGCCCAGGCCAATACCCTGATAGGGGTAGCTCAGGATTTGTTGTGCGATGGCGTTAAAATCAATAAGTTGGGTCAACGTATCCGCGATTTTGCGCGTCCTGATGCAGCCCGCGACATAGCATTGGAAGTATTACAGTTAATCGAGCGAGATGATAGAAATTAATGATATAAAGAGCGTTTACCTGATTGGTATTGGTGGAATTGGTATGAGCGCCCTGGCGCGTTATTTCAATTCACTGGGAAAAACCGTGGGCGGTTACGACCGCACGGCCACCATCCTCACTGGGGAGTTGCAGGCCGAAGGTATTGAGGTGCGTTATACCGATGATGTGGCTGGCGTGCCTGCCTGTTTCAAGGATAAGAGCTCTACTTTGGTGATCTATACACCTGCCATCCCGACTAACCATTCGGAGTATGGTTTCTTTGTAAAGGGTGGCTTTACGGTGATGAAACGTGCCGAGGTGCTGGGGTTGATCACCCGCTCGCGCGATGGCATCTGTGTGGCCGGCACGCACGGCAAGACAACCACTTCGGGCTTGATTGGCCATATATTGCGCAGCTCCTCCGTAGGGTGTTCAGCCTTTTTGGGCGGCATCACCAATAATTACAACACCAATTACTGGAGCAATCCTGAGTCGCCGTTCGTGGTGGTGGAGGCCGACGAGTTCGACCGTTCCTTCCTTCACCTGTCGCCCCATTTGGCCCTCATCACCTCCATGGATGCTGACCACTTGGATATTTATGGTGATTCGAAACAGGTGGAGGAGGCATTCAACTTCTTTGCCCAGAAAATACAACCGGGTGGCGCCCTGGTGATCAAGAACGGCCTGATGCTCGATGAAGAATCGGTGGACGAAGACCTCGAGGTGTTCACCTATGGGGTTGACGACCGGGAGGCCGATTTTTCGGCTGTCAACATCAAACTGGTGGACGACTTGTACCGTTTCGACCTCACAACCCCGTTTGGTAATATCCGGAACCTTATGCTGGGCATTCCTGGGATGCACAATCTCGAAAATGCCGTGGGCGCTTCGGCTTTGGCCCTATTGGCGGGGGTTGAAGATGGTGAGTTGCGCGATGCGCTGGAGTCGTACCAGGGCAACCGGCGCCGATTCCAATACCGCATCCGGCAAAAAGGTTTTTGTTTCATCGACGATTATGCCCATCACCCGGCCGAAATATCAGCCATGATTGGGTCGTTGCGCAAAACCTACCAGGGACGTAATTTGACAGTGGTTTTCCAGCCACATCTGTTCAGCCGCACCCGCGATTTTGCCGCCGATTTTGCATCGGCACTCGATTTGGCCGACCGCGTTCTGTTGCTGGAGATCTATCCGGCGCGCGAACTGCCCATCGAAGGTGTTTCGAGCGCCATGTTGCTGGGCTTGATGAAAAACAAAAATGCTCGTTTGGTGAATGCAGATTCCTTGTTTGAGGCGGTTGTTGAAGAGCCACTTGACGTGGTGGTAACCATGGGCGCCGGCAATATTGATGCCTTAGTCCCGGATTTGGAAGAAAAACTAATGGATTTTATCTCTAAATAATAGGTGTTCAGCAAATTGTTGATAAAAAAGTTATAAAAATAAATTATTGATAATTTAAAACAGTTAATTTTAACGTTGGAGATTTAGTGCCATGAAGAAGGTGATCAGGATATTTCAGTTTTTCCTCTTGGTTGTGTACTTTCCCGTGGTGATGGCTTTTGTAGCCAGCGAAAAAGGCCAACAGGTTTGTTCGCAGGTTCGGGCAAAAGTACATGGAAGCCAGGAGAACACATTAATCTCGGAGGAAGGGTTGATCAGGCTGGTGAAGAAACGGTTCCCAAAGCTCGACGGGGCTTTGTTGAGTGATTTGAATAAACATGAAATGGAGTTGTCGATTGAGAAGAATCCGGTGGTGAAAAAATGTGAGATCTTTGCAACCCCGGGAGGCGTTCTTCACGTCACCGTGTCGCAACGCCAACCCATTTTGCGGGTTTTCAACGGCAATAACTCCTATTATATGGACGAAGAGGGGTTTCACATGCCGGTGTATGTCAGCCATCCGGCGCATGTGTTGGTGGCCAATGGCCATATCAATGCCTTGGAGGGTGATTCGACGTTGATTGCCTTGACGCAGTTTGTGCGCGACAGCAGGTTTTGGAACGCGCAAATCGAACAGGTTTATGTGAACGAAAAAGGAGATTTTGTTTTGGTGCCACGCGTGGGTAGCCATTTGATCGTGTTTGGCGGAATTGACGATATGGAGGAGAAGTTTGCCAAACTCAAAGCATTATACGAGCGGGGCTGGGAGCCCCGGGAGTGGAATTGTTACAAGACAGTGAATTTGAAATATAAGGGACAAATAGTTTGTACAAAAGCAAATGATATATGAGCCAGGAATCGAATATTATTGCAGCCATTGATATTGGAACCACAAAAATTGTGGCTACAGCAGGACGTCGCATGCCGAACGGACAGATCTCTGTTCTCGGAGTTGAACAAGTAGTGTCAACGGGTGTCAAGCGGGGGGTGATCCTCAACATAGAGGAGACCGTCAGCGCCATCCGTAAAGTTCTCCAAGCTCTGGAGCAGCGGTTGAATGTTAAAATAGTCAATGTATTCGTTGGTATTGCCGGTCAGCATATCCGCAGTATGCAAAACAAAGTTTACACCTACATCGATCCCAATATGGAGATCAAACTGAAGGATGTGGATACTTTGTACAAAGACAATGAGCGGATGTATGTGGAGCCGGGGCTTAAAATTCTGCACATCATCCCGCAAGATTATTGCGTCGATCAGGAAACCGGGGTGAAGTCGCCCATTGGTATGTCGGGTCGTAAGTTCGAAGGCACCTTCCATATTGTGATGGCCAGCGATGCGTCGCTTCAAAATATACACAAGTGCGTCACCCGCGCAGGCCTCCATTTGCAGGAGTTGATGCTGGAACCGTTGGCCTCGGCGCGCAGCACCATCACCAATGAGGAGAAGGAGATTGGTGTGGTTTTGGTTGATATCGGTGGAGGAACCACCGATGTGGCTGTTTTTCACGATGGCATCCTACGTCATACCGCAGTGGTTCCTTTGGGAGGTCATGTGGTGACCAACGATATCAAGGAGGGTTGCTCGGTGCTGCCCAAACAGGCCGAATCGCTCAAGGTGAATTATGGCTCTGCATTGGGCGATATGGCGCGCGAAGATATGGTGATCACCCTGCCCGGCGTTTCGCAAGGCTGGGAGTCGAAAGAGATTTCCTGCAAAACACTCTCTTATATCATTCAAGCACGCATGGAAGAGATTATCGACTTTGTGTGCCACGAGATAGAAGCCTCGGGTTATTACGATAAGCTTGGTGCCGGCGTGGTATTGACCGGTGGTGGTGCCATGCTTAAAAACCTAACCCATTTGTTCAAGTTTCGTTCCGGTTTGGATGTTCGCATTGGACGCCCCAATATTTTTGCCGTCGATGCAGAGGCTTATGTTGACCAGCCTGCCTGTGCCACCGCCATTGGACTCCTGCTTTGCGGCTTCGAAAGCCGGCATACGCCTGTTGTAGAGATGCCAAAACTGTTTGACGAACCGGTGGTGGAAAAACCCGTTGAGGCTCCAGTCAAACAGGTTGCAAAGAAGCCTGCCAAGGAAGAGGGTAAGAAAAATAAGATGGGTAGTCTGTTTTCCACTTTGGTCGAAGGGTTTGAGAGCTTTGTGAGTTACGATGACGATAAAAAGCTTTGATGGTTTGTTGATGATGTCAAAAAAATAACGACTATGTACGAAGACATGTTTGAGATGCCGTCGGTTCAATCATCTATTATTAAGGTGATTGGTGTTGGTGGAGGTGGAGGAAATGCGGTGAATTATATGTACAAGCAGGGGATTAAGGATGTAAATTTTGTGGTTTGCAATACCGATGCCCAAGCTTTGGCCAGCAGTCCCGTGCCCATTCGCGTCCAGCTTGGAGAAACCCTTACTGCTGGGCGGGGTGCCGGCAACCGGCCAGAGAAAGGCCGTCAAAGTGCCATTGAATCGTTGGAGGAGATCAATACGATCCTGTCGGATAACACCAAAATGGTGTTTATCACCGCCGGGATGGGCGGCGGTACCGGTACTGGTGCTGCACCCATTATTGCTAAAGCCGCGCGTGACCTAGGCATACTCACCGTGGGTATTGTCACCATCCCTTTCCGCTTCGAAGGGTTCACCCGCATCAACCAGGCCATTGAGGGGATTGCCGAGATGGAAAAATACGTCGATTCGTTGCTTATCATCAATAATGAAAGGTTGCGTGAGATGTATGGCGACCTGGGTCTGTCGGTCGCCTTCTCGAAGGCTGATGATGTGTTGGCCATCGCTGCTAAGGGTATTGCCGAGATCATCACTGTGCATGGTCGAGTCAATGTTGACTTTGCTGATGTGGAGACTGTGATGCGCAACAGTGGCGTGGCTGTGATGGGTTCCTCCTCGTCCGAGGGTGAGCACAGGGCCATCGATGCCATTGAGGCAGCACTCACCTCCCCATTGTTGAATAATAATAAAATTATGGGAGCCACAAATGTGCTGCTCAATATCACCTCGGGGGAGAAGGAGATCACCATGGATGAGCTGAGGAGCATCACCGACTATGTGCAGTCGATGGTGGGCGATTCAGCTTCCATCATCTGGGGATCAGTTTTTGATGAAACGATGGACGAGAAGGTGAATGTCACCATCGTGGCTACCGGCTTTGGTACCGATACGTTTGTACAAAACATGACTGAAAAACAGCAGAAGGTGACCCGTGTGATGCTCAACGAAGATGGCGAATCGATGGGTGAACCCATGGAAATAACCCTCTCCGATGGCGATGAGCAGGAGCGTGTGGTCGATTTTGGCAAATTGGAGCGCGATAAAAAACAGCTGATCGAGCAGATGTACCGCCCCATTACCGCCAAGCCTGCTGTGGAGGATCGTAATGCGGACGATTATTCGCAGCTTACTTCCCGCGTGGGGCGTTATCAGCCCCATCAAACGGTGGTGGGCGATATTTATGAGGATGAACGGTTGCTTGAGCAGATTGAGAATATCCCGGCCTATAAGCGGCGCCAATCGCAACAAATCCCATCCAACCCTGCACCTTCGGTGGAACCTAAAAACGTTAGCCGTTTTTCCATCTCCTCCAAGGGCCGGAACAATGGACCAGTGATTGGCGACAATCCATTCCTGCACGATAATGTTGACTAAATGATAATCAAACCTTCGTCTCTTCTTAAATCAACTCTTTGGGAAGGCTGAGGTAATAAAAAATATCGACAATGAATTTTTTGGAACAGTTGAGCGAAGACATCAAAACAGCCATGAAAGCGCGTGAGAGCTTGAAACTGGATGCTTTGCGTGGAATCAAGAAAGAACTTCTGGAGGCCAAAACGGCCAAAGGAGCCGGTGATGAGATTGCTGAAACCGAAATTGTGCGGATTCTGCAGAAAATGGTGAAACAGCGCCGCGACTCGGCCGAGATATTTAAGACACAAGGGCGTCCTGAGTTGGCCGAGAAAGAGTTGGCCGAGGCGCAAATAATTGCGGTATATTTGCCCGCTGCCATGACCCCTGCCGAATTGGAGGCTGCCGTGCGCGAAATCATTGCCAAAACAGGTGCATCTTCCATCAAGGATTTAGGCAAGGTGATGGGTGTGGCATCCAAAGAGCTGGCCGGAAAGGCCGAAGGCAAAGATGTTTCGGAAATGGTCAAGAAGCTGTTGAACAGCTGATTATTTTGAAAAATTAAAAAAAGGCATCCGGATTTTGGGTGCCTTTTTTTGTTTTAGGTAAGCAGCTAACCTCGATAGGAAACTGCCCATATTACAATGTTTCAATAAATTGTTTAGCTGTCATTGTTGGTAATTTGGAATTTTTAAAATCTTTAAGATTTCTGGTAATAATCAGTTCTTGCTCGTATTCAATGGCCGTAAAGTATTGAAGTCCATCTTCAAAATCTGAAAACGACTCATCATTTAACGCCAATCCAACAATCTTATCATCTAATGGCAAAACCTTAAGAATCAACCTAAGCTTCCTTAAAACCGATTTAGCTCTATTGGAATCCATTTGTCTCAACAAGGCATAACTGGTGTTTGCTATTGTTAATGATGAGATTGATAGTTCTACATGCCTTTTATCCGCAAGAGAAAATAATTCTGCAGCTTCTACATAAAATGGTTCTCTCCTTGCTAATAGATCAATCACAATATTTGTATCAACAAACAGTTTTTTCATTTGTATTTTTTCTCTAAATGATCGCGATATTCTTTTTTGTAATCAAAGTCAGCAGGCAAATCAATCACACCACTCAGGCTCTCAATAAGTGGCGTAATTGAGAGCTTTTTCTCTTCTTCTTTTTGTTTTGTTATGCTATCAAGATAAGATTCAATCATTTTAGAAAGACTAGTCTTATGACTACGAGCATAATTTTTAGCGCGCTCGATAACATTTTCATTCAGTCTCAATGTTAGTTTAGTTTCCATAATCTTTCAATTGAAGTACGTACAAAAATAATCAATTAATACGTCAATTGCAACCTTGTCGTCTTTTGGCTTGTTGTCAACGGTTGCTGAATGCAAATGAAGAAATGGAAAATACAGAAAGGTTAACCTAGACAAATTCTTTCTTCGTCATGGTGGTAACATGGCGTGTATGGGACTCGCGAGATAAATGGCGTGAGAATCTCTAGTCGGCAGTTAGGCTACCGTTGTCTACTCGATTGTGCTTTCGTGCTTTATTTTAAGCAATTTGGAAGCATTTCTAAAAAGCCTAAGCAGTTGTCATAATTCAATTCGTAATAATTTACGCCCAAATTTATTGTCTCATAGTATCTGGCTTGGTTTACTTTATAATATTCTTCTGATGATATTTTCCATAAATCTCGACCCAGTTTCTCCGTGATAAACCACTTTTCAATTAATCTTGCAGCTCTTCCGTTTCCATCTCGAAATGGATGAATATGTGCGAATTTTAAATGAATCAACGACGCAAAATAAAAAACCTCTTTCTCGTTTAGGTTTGAAGAAATCAATTCTTTAATATCCTTGAAGAATGTTTTCATTTCTTGGTTAACAAATTCAGGTTCAATTGCCATATAGGCTAATCCTGATTTTCCGAAAACGCCAACTTGCTCAATCCTATATTTTCCTCTTTTGCTCTTAATCAGTAAGGTCTCTGAAAATATTTTATGACAAGTCAATAAATTAGCCTCATTCAAATTGTTTTTTTGAGCAAATTCATATGCTTCAATCAAATTCTCAATTTCTTCTATCTCTTTTCCAACCTTGAATTTATCTTTATTTAATTCATAGTTCATATAAGAGTTTAAATCGATACTATTCCCCTCAATATTAGAAGAATAAATCGCAGATGATTTTGTCAAATAGTCAAAACCTCGTTTGTTTTCAGAAAAATCAAAATCCTGAATTAATCTTGGAATTTCATGTCCAATTTCCTGAATATAAGCGTCTAAATATTTTCTCTCAGTAATTCTCATTTAATCAAATTTTCCAAAAACAAATATACTCATTTATACTGTCAAATCCTTATGGTAGTGCAGTTTCCAGGCATGAAGCACAACTTATTATGGTGTGGTGTCGTGCTGGATTACGAAGCGATTTCCTATCAGTATTTTGTTGAAACGGGCAATAGGAAACGCTTAGGAGTTGAAAAGTTTAAGCGTTGAGACAGTTGAGGCGTTGAAAGTTGAGATGGTTTAGAAAGTTGAAGAGGTGGGTTCGGGGGACTGCTCCTTGCTTGTGTTGAAATGTTAAAATGGGTTGCTCTTCGCCGTTCCGAGAGGGTGTTTTGTGTTGAGATGTTATGTGTTTGTAAATCAAATTTATATAATTTTTAGTGTTTGGCTGTGTTAACAAATCAGGCATGTGTTGGCAACAAATAATGCAGGTTGGTTATCAAATGATGCAGGCAATGTTTACAAAATTTCACATTAAAGGTTTGTTAACAGTCTATCTTTGGATCAGCAAATTTATAAACCTATTTGTAGAATTAAATTCAAAATTTATGATGTTTAAAAATCCTCAAAAAACCGGGTTCATCAACCGTATTCCGATACGGTTATTTGTGTTTCTGGTTTTGATGCTCTCCGCACTGACACAAAGTGAGGTGATGGCTCAAAATCTTAGGTCTGTTTCGGGACAGGTGGTCTCTGCCAGCGATCAGTTGCCTATTCCGGGGGTCAACGTGATTGTTAAAGGTACAACACGTGGCACCATTACCGATTATAACGGTGGTTTCAACATCGAGGTGTTGGATGCCGAGACGCTGGTCTTCTCTTTTATCGGTTACATTGCCCAAGAGGTGCCTGTTTCGGGCAAGTCGGCCATTAATATTGTACTGAAAGAAGATGTTTCCGATTTGGATGAAGTATTGGTGGTTGGTTACGGTGTGCAGAAGAAAAAACTGAACACCGGCGCGACTGTCCAAGTTAAGGGTGACAACATCCAGAAGCAGAATACCACCAGCCCATTGCAAGCTTTACAAGGGCAAACTTCGGGTGTCACCATTTCCTCTACTTCAGGCCAGCCCGGTGCCGACATGAAAGTGACCATCCGTGGTTTGGGTACTGTGGGCAATTCGGGTCCGCTTTATATTATTGACGGGGTGGAGGGTGACATCACCACCATCAACTCGGCCGATATTGAGTCGATCGACATCCTCAAGGATGCGGCTTCGGCGGCCATCTACGGTTCGCAGGCGGCCAACGGCGTGGTGCTGGTCACCACCAAGCAGGGATCGGCCGGCAAGGGGCAGGTTACTTTCGATGCTTATTATGGTTTGCAGAATATCACCCGCTACACCGACATGCTGAATGCGGCCGAGTACAAGACCATCATGAACGAGCAGGCCTTGAATTCGGGTGGCACCATCTACCCGGAGTCTGTTTTTGAAGGTGCTGCCGATACCGATTGGGTTCGCCAGATGTTTGTTAAGAACGCCGTGACACAGAACTACTCTTTTGGCGTGAGTGGTGGTACCGAGAAATCGGTTTATGCCTTGGGGTTAAGCTACACAGGCCAGGAAGGTATTGCCGGTGGCAAGGATGTGTCGAATTACGAGCGTTATGGTTTCCGCCTCAACACCGAACACAAGCTTTACGACAATGCTCTGGTGATTGGGCAGCATTTGAATTTCAGCTATGTGCTGAACAATGGTATCTCGGTGGGCAATCAATACAACAACTCCCTGCGTGGTGCCTTTGCCACTTCGCCTTTGTCGCCAGTTTACGATGCCAATGGCAAGTTCAACGACACTTCCAACTCGCCTTGGTACAACGGCGACAGCAACCCTTATGGTGCGATGATGACCACCAACAACAACCGCAACGATGGTCAGAAGCTGTTGGGCGATGTGTATGCTGAGCTTTCACCGGTGAAGAACTTGAAGATCCGCAGTTTGATGGGGATCAACTATTATGCTTCGGAATACCGCAGCTTCACCCCGCTTTATCGTTTTTCGGTTTACACCTTCAACGAGGATCACACCACGGTGCAGCAATCCATGAGCAAGGGACACACGCTCACCTGGACCAATACGGCCAGCTATAACATCACGTTGAACGACGATCACGCCATCGACGCTTTGGTGGGGATGGAAGCATTGCGTTACCAGGGGATGGGGCTTTCCGCCTCCAACTGGAACCTGTTAAGTCAGTTCAACGATTTTTCGCATGCTTATTTGAACAACACCACCGGACAGGCCACCATCGAGAAGGATGAGGATGGCAATGTGAAGGTGATCGACACCAAGAGCGTGAGTGGCGGACCAAGCAACCAATACCGCCGCCTGTCGTACTTTGCACGTGCGGGCTATAACTACAAGGAGACTTATATGGTGAACGCCACTCTGCGTGCCGATGCCTCCTCCAAGTTTGCTGCTGGCAACCGCTGGGGTTATTTTCCATCGGTATCGGCCGGTTGGGTGATGACCAACGAATCATTTATGGAATCAACCAAAAGCTGGCTCGATTTTATGAAACTACGGGTGAGCTGGGGCCAAGTGGGCAACCAGAACATAGATGATTTCCAATATGCATCGCCCATCAGTACCTCCACCAATGTCACCAACGACAATCCTGCGGCCAATTATATTTTTGGCACTTCGCTGGTAAATGTGCCAGGTGCCTATCCGGTGCGCCTGTCTAACCCCAAACTGAAATGGGAAACATCGGAACAGACCAATATTGGTATCGATGCCCGTTTGTTGTCGATGCGTTTGGGCGTGAATGCTGACTTCTACATCAAGACCACTAAGGATTGGTTGGTTCAGGCACCCATTTTGGCGACTGCCGGAGCAAAAGCGCCCTTTGTGAATGGTGGCGATGTGAAGAACACCGGGGTGGAGTTGTCGCTCAACTGGACCGATAAGATTGGTGAAGTTGGTTACAACATTGGCGTGAATGGTGCTTACAATAAGAACGAGGTGGGCAACATCCCAACCGTTGACGGCATCATCCATGGTTTGACCAATATGCTTTACGACAATGCCGAGGAGTTTTACCGTGCCGAAAACGGCCATGCCATTGGTTATTTCTGGGGATACCAAACTGCCGGGATTTTCCAGAATGAGGCAGAGATTGCTGCCTGGCGTGCTGCCGGCAATGGCATCCTGCAGCCCGACGCCAAACCTGGCGACGTGAAATATGTGGACCGCAATCAGGACGGCACCATCAATGCGGCCGACAAAACCGACTTGGGCAGTGGCATTCCAGATATCACCTATGGTTTCAACATCAACCTCGACTACAAAGGCTTTGATTTCTCATTGAGCGCCAATGGCGTGGCCGGGAATGAAATTGTGCAGTCGTACCGCAACCACTCCAACAAACAGGCCAATTACACTTCGGCTGTTTTGGATCGTTGGACTGGTGAAGGCACCTCCAACAGTATGCCACGTGTGACTGAGACCAATATCAACTGGCAGTTTTCCGACTTGTACATCCAGGATGGCGACTTTTTGCGCATCAGCAACATTGCCTTGGGTTATGACTTCACCAAGATAGTGAAGTGGAAATACCTGAGCCAGTTCCGCCTTTATGCGGCTGTTCAGAATGCCTTCACCTTCACCAAATACGATGGGATGGATCCTGAAATTGGTTACGGAACCAGCGGATGGGTATCGGGTATCGACTTGGGTTACTATCCCCGCCCACGCACTTATCTGTTTGGTGTCAATATAAAATTCTAATCTGTTAACGATTGCAAGTATGGATAAGTTAAAACTAAATATCATTGCCTTGGGATTGTCGGGGTTGGCTTTGGCCTCCTGTGGCGACAGCTTCCTGGATGTGGATCCCAAAACATCACTGTTCGACCAGAACTACTACAAAACCATTGAAGATGCCGAGATGGCGCTTATTGGCTGTTACGACGGCTACCAGCGCACCTCTTCCAATGGGAGTCAGTCGTTTTATGTGACCTCCGAAGTGCTTTCGGACAACTGTTTTGGCGGAACCGGCAACACCGACAACCGTCTGCACCAGATGCTCGACCGTTTCGATGTCTCTCAATACCCTTCGGAAAACAATATTTTCGATGGTACCTGGACCGATTATTATGCCGGCATCTTCCGGTGCAACACTTTGATTACCAAATTGGATCAAGTGGATTGGCAGGGTCAGGATGGTGTGCGCAACCGTATCGAGGGAGAAGCACGTTTCCTGCGAGCTATCATGTATTTTGATCTGGTTCGCCTGTTCGAGAAGGTTCCTTTGCTGCTCGAGCCAACCACGGCCAATGTGCCCCAGGCCGAAGTGGCCGATGTTTACAAGGCCATTGCCGAGGATTTGAAATTTGCTGCTGAAAACATCAGTTATCCTGAATATTCGGCTGCTTGGGCTGCCGAAAACGACGGCCGTGTTACCCAGTGGGCTGCTAAAGCCATCTTGGGCCGGGTGTTCCTATTCTATACCGGCTACTACAATGCAACCGATTTGGCCGGTGTGGTGGATAAGACCTATGTGTTGTCCGCTCTGGAGAATGTGATTGCTGAAAGCAAATTCGGTTTGGTGGGTGAGTATAAGAACCTTTGGGAAGCTGCCTCCTCTAAACCCGATGTGGCCAACAACAAGTTGGTGACCACCTGGGCCGGTCGCGGAAATTCTGAAATCATTTTTGCCCAGAAATTCAATTTCACCCAGGACTACAACGGTAATGTGGACGGCAACCGCTGGCTGGTGATGCTGGGCTTGCGCAAAACCAACTATGCACCTTATGGGCAGGGGTGGGGTGCTTGCACTGTGAACCCTAAGCTGGTGAGCAGTTTCAATGCCAAGGATGCCCGCCGCATGGCTTCGGTGATTGATGCCGAAAACGAAGGGGTGGCCACCGCCCTTGACCTCAAGGACCAACGCGAATACACCGGTTATTACAACAAGAAGTACATCCCGATGTGTTTGCCCGATGGCACCACTGCCGTAACTGGTTTGGGTAATGGCGATTTCCAGATTTCGCAATACCAGGACTACGTGGTGATGCGTTATGCCGATGTATTGCTGATGGCTGCCGAGTTGGGAAGTGGCAATGCCCAGGATTATTTCGACCAAGTGCGTGGCCGTGCCGGGCTGACCGACAAGTTGGCACCCACCAAGGAGAATATCATGGCCGAAAGGCGCTTTGAATTTGCCTTCGAGGGGTTGCGTTACTGGGATTTGTTGCGCCAGGGGCTCGACAAGGCGGCTGCAACCATTGCCGAGTCGGATGTGAAATTGTTGAGCGGCGGTGTGGATGATGTGGTCAGCATCAGTGCTTCCAACATCACCAAAACACGCGGCTTCATGCAGATACCCAATAACCAGATCACCCTTTCCAATGGCGTATTGAAACAAAATGCAGGTTGGTAAAACATTTAACATTAAGATTTATGAAAAGTATATATAAATTTTTATCGCTGTTGGTGGCTGCGGTTTGGATGTTCTCCGCCTGCCAGCCTGACGATTTCAGCATGGGTGCCAAGGATGTGTCGCCCGAAGATTTGGAGGAGGGCATTGCCTATACCATCGAGTTTGACGCCACCACACCCAATGTGGTCTATCTTAAAAGCAAAATGGACAGCCGCTACACGCCCGTGTGGAACCATCCGCAGGGCAGGAGCCAGGATAAGGTGGTGACATTGAAGTTGCCCTTCGCTGGAACCTATAAAGTGCAGTTTGGTGTTTTGACCCGCGGTGGCGTGGTTTATGCACAGGAGACCTCCTTTACTCTCGATCAGATGAACACCGATTTCATCAAAGATCCCCTTTGGACCCTGTTGACCGGTGGGGTGGGTAAAAGCAAAACTTGGGTGCTCGACCTCTTCCCCAAAGATGTGGCTCCTATTTGCGCCAAGTACTTTAAAGGGCCTCTGTATTTTTACAGTGACAACCATAGTTGGGAAAATATTACAGAGGGCAAACCCCTTTCAGGAACTGATAGTGAGGGTGTAAAAACCTGGAGCTATGAAGCGGATTGGTTGGGTGCGAGTAGTTGGATTTTTGGTTCCGAAACTCTAATGGATTATGGAACAATGACATTTGACTTGATTGATGGGGCGCATTTGTTTGTTGATCATAAGATTCTTGGTCGCCAGGAGAGTGGCTCATTTTTGATGGATACAGAAAGCCATACCATGCGAACAGTTGATGCAACCATTCTCCATGATGCGGGACGTGAAGGCCAAGTGGTTGATTGGGGCAGTGTGAGAGTCATGTCTTTGACTGAAAACTCCATGCAGTTGGCCGTAATGCGCAGTCGCCCTTTGTCGGGTGAAGGCCCGGCCTGGTTGACTTACAACTTTATTTCCAAAGAGTACTCCGATGCTTGGACGCCCGGTGAAGTAGCAGAGCCGGAGCCTGCCCTGCCCAACAACTGGGAGGACGATGTGAATGTGGATGTGTCGTATATCCGCAAGTGGGTGCTTTCACCTTCCAATCCTTTCAACTGGGCAAACTTGGATGGTTCATTGATGCTTCCCTGGAATACGCCAGCTGATTATCCCGAATGGACCGGCTTCAATGCATCGGTGCCGGCCACCTATGCCAACTTCTCCCTAACACTCAACTCCAAAGAGAATACTGTAGCCTATGTGGCGCCCGATGGAACTAAATCAACTGGAACCTATGCTTTGGATGAAAA
>JAGPIS010000162.1 GCA_018054835.1 Breznakibacter sp.
CAATTTTGTTCGTTGTCCTAATGCCTTGTTGCTGCTGTTTTTGCTGGCTCCTTGTGCATTGATGGCTCAGGAAGAACGCAAATATATCCGCAAAGGAACAGCAGAGTACGAAAAGGGAAAATTTCTCGAATCGGAGATAGAGTACCGGCGTGCCTTGGATAAGGATGCCAAATCCTTTGAAGGGAATTTCAATTTGGGTAACGCCCTTTTCAAACAACAGAAGGTAGATGAGTCTCTGGAACAATACCAGAACTTGGCTGGGACGGTTACCGACAAGGAACAGTTGTCGCGCATTTATCACAACATTGGCAATGCTCATTTTGCCAAACAAGAATACGACAAAAGCATTGCGGCCTATAAAAATGCGTTGAAGAACAATCCAATGGACAACGAAACGCGCTATAACCTGATTGTGGCTCAGAAGATGCAGCAGCAACAGCAAAATCAAGACAAAAAAGATCAGGATAAGCAGGATCAGCAACAGGATCAAAAGAAAGATCAAGAAGAACAACAGCAACAACAGGATCAAAAAGAACAACAACAGAATCAGCAACAACAGCAACAACAACAGCAGCAAAACATGTCACAAAAAGATGCTGAGAGGTTGTTGAATGCCATACAGCAGGATGAGAACAAGTTGCAGGAGAAGATGAAAAAGGCTAAGGCTGCACAGAAATCTGCGGTGGAGAAGAATTGGTAAACAATGGTTGTTTCCATTTGCGTTTGAGTATTTGCTGGAGGTTCGATAAATTTTTGTTTCTTTTGCTGCTTGAACAACGATTCACTTTTACTGGCAGTGTAATGCGATTGTAATGTTGTTATTGTGACTTGGTGACAGTTTAAATACAAATATTAGACACATGAAAAGTTTCATTTTTACGATGGTTCTGCTTCTCTCTTTGTCGTTTGTGACTAAAGGGCAGGAGGTTGTATTCCAGGGGCAGGCTCAATCATCCGTATTATTGGGCGAAAAATTTCAGCTGGTGTACACCCTTAACACCACGGGAAGTGATTTGCGATTGCCCGACCTTGAGGATTTCCAGATTCTGATGGGTCCCAGCACGTCCAAATCCTATAGTATGACCTCCATCAATGGGGTGATGAAGCAGGAGACAACCCTGTCGTTCACCTATATCTTGAAATCGAATAAGGAAGGACGGTTAACCATTCCTCCTGCCTCCATCGTGGTGAAAGGTGAAAAAATAATGTCCAACCTGGTTGTCATCAATGTGGTGAAAGGAGACGCCCGCAGTGCGGCTTCAGGCGACGAGGGGTCATCGTCGCGCGAGGAGACTGGTAACCTTTCGTCCGAGGATCTTTTTGTTACCCAAACCCTCAATAAATCATCCGTCTATCAGGGCGAGGGGGTTGTGTTGACCACCCGCATCTATACCCGTTTGAATATTGATGGCATCTCCGATATCAAACAACCCGAACTGTCGCAGTTTGTGGTGCAGGATTTGATTGGTCCCGAGGCCATTCAGTGGAATGTGGAGAATGTCAATGGTCGAACCTATAATGTTGGGGTTTATCAGAGCAAAGTGCTGCTGCCCCAAAAAAGTGGCAAAATAACCATTGAACCCATCGACTTTGAGTTTATGGTCAAGCAGCGGGTTGCCCGACGCTCCTCCAGTATCTTCGACGATTTTTTTGAGTCGAACCAACGTCTGGTGAAGAGCCGGGTGAAGAGCAAACCGCTCTCTCTGACCGTGAAATCTCTGCCAACGCCCGAGCCGGAGTCCTTTACCGGAGGAGTTGGGAATTTCAATATGAAGGTCTCCTTGTCGAAGGATAAGGTGAAGGCCGATGACGGCATTACCTTGACGCTGGATGTGACAGGGGAGGGGAATCTTCGCATTCTGGAAGGCCCCAAGCTTAAGTTTCCAACTGATTTTGATATTTACGACCCCAAAGTCAGCAGTAATTTGAATGTTTCAGGATTGGGCGCCAAGGGTACCAAAACCTTTGAATATCTTATTATTCCACGCCATGCAGGTTCTTATTCCATACCTGCCATCGAATTCAGCTTTTTCAATCCATCCGACGGGCGGTATAAAACCGTCACTGCCGGTCCTTTCAATATTGGAGTAGAAAAAGGTGATGCATCTTCCGCTTCTTCTGCACAGTCGTTTAGAGGGAGCAATTCGCGCGAAGAGGTAAAATACCTGGGGCAGGATATCCGCTTTATCAAAAACAGTTCCGAAGGGTTGAAACCTATCGGCAGCTTTATCCTCGGGTCCTTTAGTTTTTCCCTGGGTATCATTGTCCCTTTGGCGCTGTTTGTTTTGGCGCTGTTGCTTTACCGCAAGCGGATGTTCGAGGATGCCAATGTGCATCTGGTGAAAAACCGCAAGGCAACAAAAATTGCCCGTAAAAGGCTGGTGGCTGCCTCCCGTTTCCTGAAGGAAGATAAAAAAGAGGCTTTCTACGATGAAGTGATGCGTGCCTTGTGGGGCTATCTGAGCGATAAACTGAACCTGCCGTTGAGTGAATTGACCAAGGATAATGCCAATGCCGAGATGTTGAAGCATGGTGTGGCGGAAGCTCTATCGTCACAGTTTATGGAGGTTTTGGACAACTGCGAGTTTGCTCGTTATGCGCCCTCGGCAGTTTCGGGTACCATGGCCGATCTGTATCAAAAAACCATGGATATTATTAGTGAATTGGAAAACCAGATTAAATAGTGTTATTATGATACGATCGTTTTTGCTGATGCTGATGTTTTCCTTGCCGTTGATGATGGTTCAGGCTTCCGACGGAAGGATGGTTGAAGCAAATATGCTCAATGGCAACGGTGAATATGCCAAGGCAATTGAAAAATATGAACAGATACTAAAAACCGGAGTGGAAAGCCCGGTGCTCTATTTTAATTTGGGATATGCGCATTATAAGAGTGGTTCCCTGGCCCCTGCCATCCTCAACTTTGAACGGGCACGACTGTTGGCACCCAACGATCCGGATATCAACTATAATTTGGAGTTGGCTTACAGCCAAACCGTTGATAAGATTGACCGAGTGGGTGAAGTGTTCTTCGTCCGGTGGATCAATGGCATTAAAAACAAGGGGACATCCAACGCTTGGGCTATCCTTTTTCTAGTTTCATTTTCGTTGATGGTGGCCTGTGCCGGTTTCTATTTCTTTGGCCAATATCCCATCATGCGGAAATTGGGTTTTTACGTGGGGCTGGGGCTTTTTATCCTTTGCTCTATCACCCTAAGTTTCTCCATCAGTCAAAAGTCCAAGCTTACCAACCGCAATACGGCCATAGTCTTTAGTCCCGCCGTTACAGTCACCAGTTCGCCCGATGAGCGCGGTACTGAGTTGGTGGTGTTGCACGAAGGCACCAAAGTGAAAGTTGTTAGCCGTTTGGGTGAATGGTGCGAAATACAGCTGAGCGATGGCAATGTGGGGTGGTTGAAAATGAAAGCCATCGAAATCATTTAAATATTGATGTTTTGACCAATAAAAAAAGCCGCCAGTTTAAACAGCGGCTTTTTTTTATTCAGGTTTTTTGAAATCGGGCAATGATTGTAGCGGTAAACTGACTTTTTGCGACCCATAGGCATAGGGTGCTACTTGGTAGGGGGTGAAGTAAAAGGTGATGGTTGTGTCGTTCAGCGAAAAGACTTCAAAATCCTTTAATGTTGTTGTCCCATCATCTATAAAATCATGAAAATCTATTTGTGCCTTGAGCTGTTCCCTTACCGGTGCCTGAATGGAGGCTAAAGGATCGCCATTGAAAAAATCGGTTAGTATGCGAATCCGACGTTGCTTTAAATCCATCACCACTTTTGAAAATAGGGTGTTTCCATGAGCCCCGCCTGTAAAACAGTATTGATCCAAAACCACTGTTACCAGGTGTTCGTTATATTTAGCTACCTCAAACTGAATATTTAGTTCATTGGTCCAGTTTTCCGATATGGGTTCCTCCCCCGCGGTTTCCTTAAAAAGTTCTATCTGTTGGTTGACCAGTGTCTTAATCACCGAATCGGCATATTGATTGTCGAAAACCGGATAATAGGCCTTAATCTCTGCTGCTTTGGTCGTGGTGATAATCGAATCGTTGGTGAACGATAGGTTGGTGTTTTCTCCTTTTTTTTGAGGCATGCAGCCTATAAACAACGGTAGGGTGAGGAGAATAATGTGTTTGTGCATTTGTTCAAGCTTTTTGAGTGAAATACTAATCATTCAAAATTACACCTTTTTTGAATGATTATGATTGTAAGGTGATTGAATTTTTCCCGTTTAAAGTAAAAAGCATTTTTTGTTCTTTATAGATATATGTTGTGAAAAATAATGATATGATTTTAAATTTACTTATATAAATTGATATACTTAAAGAATATTCACAAAGTTTTGAAGATTTAATGAATTATTTACTATTATTTTCATCAGAACTATTTTGTTTATATTAGACCTGTAAATTGTTTATTCGCAAACTTTTTTTAAATTTGTTAAAAATGTTGTACGATGCATTATTCGCGATATAAAATCAGCGATTTTGTGGGTTTGGTCTCTTCGCTCATGGAAGTGGCCACAGATAATCTAACCATACGGGAAGCCATGGCTGAAGTGGGTTATAGTGCCCAAAAGTTGGATGAGGGGGAACAATTGTACCAAGATCTCATGGCTTTGTCAGGGCAGCAT
>JAGPIS010000163.1 GCA_018054835.1 Breznakibacter sp.
CTGTTCTTGAGCCGCCAGCAAAGGTCAATCTCCTCCATATGGGCAAAGAAATCCTCATCGAGGCCGCCCACCTCCTGGTAAAGTTGGTTGCGCACCATCAAAGCTGCTCCACTACCCCAGAAAATTGATTCTGTCGTGTCGTATTGGCCACGATCTTGCTCAAGTACGTTCATGATGCGCCCCCGGCAGAAGGGGTAGCCCAACCAGTCGATCATTCCGCCGGCGGCACCGGCATACTCGAAATATTGAGGGCTCCGGTAGTCCTTGATTTTGGGCACGCAAGCTGCTGCGTGTGGGTGCGAATCCATAAAATTGACAAGAGGTTCGAGCCAGTTGGGTGCCGGTGCCACATCGGAGTTCAACAATACCACATATTGATGATCCAATTGCGACAAAGCCTTATTATAACCCCCTGCAAAGCCATAGTTTTCATCTAATTGGATGATGCCAACTTCGGGGTAGTTATTTCTCAGAAAATCTGTGCTGTTATCGGAGGAGGCATTGTCGGCCACAATGATGTCGGCCAGATGCAAAGGGGTGTTTTTCACCACCTTGGGCATGAACTCTTCCAGCAGGGCTCGCCCGTTCCAGTTGAGGATAACCACCGCAGTGGTGACGGAATTATTTTTATTTTGCATTCAATTGTTTTGTTGCTGATTGAATTCTTTCATGCCAGTATCGATTATCCAACGGCAGTACTTGGTTCTCTTCTGCCCAAAGATTCCATTGTGCTTTGAGCTCCTCTGCTTTTGCTTTTTCGACATCCGCAAGATTCCTCATCTCTGTGGGATCATTTTTGAGGTTGTATAGCTCCCAATTTCCAATTTGATTATTTTGATTTTTGCCTAAAGCTACCAATTTCCAATCACCATTTATGATTGCCCGGTTACCTTCGTGCTCAAAAAACAGGGGACCCCGTTGAAAAGGTTTTCCATGAAACGAAGGTAATAAACTTTTACCTTGCAATGGCAGGATGGTTGTGTCGGCGTGCGATCCCGGGTGTTCAATATTGGCCACATTCAATATGGTTGCCATTAAATCGATGACATGGCCCTGTTGGCGGGTGTATTTTTCTTTTGCTGTCAGCCCCTTGGGCCAATGCACAATTAATGGAGTTGTAATACCTCCTTGATGATTGAATGATTTATATAGGCGGAAGGGTACCACGCTCACATTTGCCCATGGGGTATGATAACTTTGCTCTGATTGGCTGTTTCCTAGCTTCTCAATGCCAGCTAACGATGTTTGCGTCCCGGAGGGTTCTGCACAGCCTCCATTATCTGACAGGAACATGATCAGCGTGTTGTCGAGCGCATTATTTTGCTTCAAAACTTCAATGATGTGGCCAATCCCTTGATCCATTCGGTCAATTTGTGCCGCATAAACAGCCATGCGTTTGGCCCAAATAACTTTAGCCGTATCATGCAGTGATTCCCATGGAGGAACGGATTGATCCCTAGAGGTAAGTCGGTAGGGGGAATCAAACATCCCACTGCTCAATTGGTTTTGGTAACGCAACACGCGCAAGCTATCCCAACCGATCATGAACTTTCCTTCGTATTTTTTTATGTCCTCTTCCAAGGCATGTAAAGGCCTGTGGGGTGCATAATGAGCTACATAGAAAAAGAAAGGGGACTCCTTTTTTGTTTTAAAATGTTCCTCAATCATACTCACCGTTGAATCATTGATGGCCGACGTCAAATAGAAGTCTTTAGGTGGCTGGATAATACTGTCTTGATTAACGAGGGCACGGGGGGTGTAGTAACTGCCTCCTCCGGTCAAGGTTCCAAAGAAATGGTCAAACCCTCGGTTGTGGGGCCAGTTGTGTTTGGAAGCATCATTTTTCATATAGCAATCATGGGTGACGTGCCATTTGCCGGTCATATACGTTTGGTAGTTTTTATTCTTGAGCGCTTCAGCAATGGTAAGCGCGTTCGGTGCCAAATCACCGCCGTATCCTGGTCTTCCCAAATCAGCCGCCGTCATCCATCCCATATTGGCTTTATGCGGATACAAACCGGTCAACAAGGAAGCACGTGTGGGGCAGGAACGTCCAGCATTGTAGAAATTGGTGAAGATAGTTCCGTTGTTTGCCAGATAATCTAAGTTGGGCGTTTGGATGATTTCAGCACCCGTGCATCCTAAGTCAGAAAAACCCATGTCATCGGCCATGATCAGGATGATGTTGGGATGAGTCTCCTCCTTATGGTGAGCGCAACTAATTGTAAGGGGCAATAAAAAAAATGTAAGCTTCCTCGATGATTTCATTAATGATGCTTGTTTGGAGTTTTATTCGTTTAAGTTGTTGCCAATGTCCTTGGATTGGCATATTTCCAGCGCTTGTGCGACCACAACCAGAGATGGGGCGTTTGGCGGATCATCTTTTCCATATGAGCCAAATAGGTTTTGGTGATTTCAAAATTGGCGGTGTTGCGGGTATCTTCGAACAACGGCACCACTTTGATGTGGTAATGTCCCCGCTGAGGCCGGCTGAGCTCGAAAAACACCACCACATCGTTGGTGCGACGGGCAATCTTCTCTGGCCCCATCAACACTGGCGTATTCTGGTTCAGAAAAGGAAGGTGCACCATTTTTTCGCTGCGTGCCGGCGACTGGTCGGCAATCAACCCCATCACGTAGCGGATGCCTTGCTGCTTCATCGAAAGGATCTCCCTTAAGGTTTCTTTCATGGGTATGTTGTGGTTGCCAAAGCGGCTGCGCAGTTTCAGCATCAGCCGGTCGTAGTTCTTGTTTTTCAAAGGCCGGTAAACATCGCACCCCTGAGCCGAAATATACATGTTGATGGCCGGCACATATTCCCAATTGCCGAAATGGGCCATCACCGCAATCACATCCCTTCCCTCATGATACATTTTTTCGAGGTACTCGGTGTTTTCAAAACTGACCCTTTTTTGCATCAATCGGCGCGAAATGTATCGCAGCTTCAAAGTCTCCAAAAGGATGTCGGAAAAGTGCCTGTAAAAGTTGTTCCTGATCTCCTCCAACTCTGCTTTGCTCTTTTCGGGGAATGAGTAGCGCAAGTTATCCTTGATGACCCGCTTGCGGTATCCAACCAGTTTCACCAAATGAAACAGCCCATCGGAAAGGCAATACAATGCCTGAAAAGGCAGCAGGCTAAAAAGCCAATAAATAGGGATGGCGATGTAAAACCGGAGTGTTTCCATTGCTCACAGGAATGCAGTTTTTATTATTTCTTGAAACTCTTTGCTGATTAGGTAGTTGGATGCAATGATCTCGCCTCCGAAGAGGTAGTTGTTGCCGCCCTTGAAATCGGTGATTCTTCCGCCAGCCTCATGCACTAGCAAAATGCCCGCAGCAACATCGTGTGACTTCAGGCTGTATTCGTAAAACCCGTCGAAACGGCCGCAGGCCACATAGGCCAAGTCGGTAGCTGCCGATCCCAACCGCCTGATGCCGTTGCAGTTCTGCATCAGGTGTTTCAATGAATTCATGTAGCCCTCCATTTTGCTGAAGTTGTTGTAAGGGAAGCCTGTAGCTATTAGCGATTCTGCCACGGTGGGCGCATGCGATACCGAAATGCGTTGTTCGTTGAGCCAGGCACCGCCATTTTCCCAAGCAAAGAAACACTCGTCGCGGCCAATTTCGTAAACCACGCCCACCACTATTTTATCGTTTTCTTTTAGTGCGATGCTGATGGCATAGGGGTTGATGTTGTGGATGAAATTGGTAGTGCCGTCGATGGGATCCACGATCCAATTGTACACCGGCATCTGTACGTTGCGGGTACCCTCTTCGGCAATAAAGCCAGCTTCGGAGAGCAAGGCCGCAAGTTGCTCAACAATGATCTCTTCCGACAGTTTATCCATATTGGTCACGAAGTCGTTCTTCCCCTTCACCGTTATGTCGGGTTGATGGAGACTGCGGTTCTGCTTTAGGAATAGGCCTGTTTCGCGGGCGATTTTGGCCGCTTGGCGACAAATGGATTCGTAATTCATGGTTGTGGTTTTATTTCGGCATGAATGGCTTGCTTGTCAAAGGTGAGGCTTTTCATCACCACTGTTTGTATGGTGTTGACCAGTTTCCTGTCGAAGGGGACTTCCACCTTGATGTAGTTGTTGGTGAACCCATGCATGATGCCCTCGTGGTTGGTCGATTCAAACAGCACAGGCGCTTCCAGTCCGAGGTGCTGCTTATAGAACCCGAGCCGTTTTTGTTCCGAAAGCTCCAGCAACAGGTGGCTCCGGCGTTGGCGTTCAGGTACAGGCACTTTGCCCTCTATTTTCAATGCTTGGGTGTTGGGGCGCTCCGAGTAGGTGAACACATGCAGTTGGGATGCCTCTATCCCGGTCAGGAAATCAAGGGTCTCCTGGAAGTATGCTTCCGTTTCGCCATTCACTCCCACAATGACATCGACCCCAATGAAGGCATGGGGGATTACCGTCTTGATATGGCTCACGCGGGAAGCAAAAAGCTCCCTGTTGTATTTGCGTTTCATGAGTTGTAGTACTTCGTTGCACCCCGACTGTATTGGGATGTGGAAATGGGGCATGAATTTGCC
>JAGPIS010000029.1 GCA_018054835.1 Breznakibacter sp.
GCCATATTCATCATTTAAAATCAAAAATTTAAAATCAAAAATTTAGAAGAATGGCTAGATTTATTGGTCCTAAGACTAAAGTTGCCCGTAAATTTGGAGAGGCAATTTATGGCCCCGATAAGGTATTCGAAAAGAAAAATTACCCTCCGGGACAACACGGCGCTAACCGTCGTAAAAAAACTTCTGAGTACGGTACTCAGTTGAAAGAAAAGCAAAAAGCGAAGTATACTTATGGTTTGCTGGAGCGTCAGTTTAGCAATCTTTTCAAGAGAGCTCAACGCACCAAAGGCGTAACCGGTGAAGTATTGCTTGGTTTTCTGGAATCTCGTTTAGATAATGTAGTTTACCGTTTAGGTATTGCGCCTACCCGTGCAGCAGCCCGTCAGTTGGTAGGTCACCGTCATATTACTGTGGATGGCGATGTGGTTAATATCCCTTCGTATTCTTTGAAAGCAGGACAGGTAATAGGCGTTCGTGAGAAATCAAAATCTCTTGAAGTAATTGCATCATCTTTGACTAGTTCTAATGCACAGCGATATTCCTGGATTGAGTGGGATCGCCACTCCATGACTGGAAAATTCCTGAATATGCCGGAAAGGTCCGATATACCCGAAAATATCAAAGAACAATTGATAGTAGATTTGTACTCTAAATAATTAATTCTTATGGCAATATTAGCTTTCCAAAAACCAGACAAAGTCATTATGCTTGAGTCAGACGACAAATTCGGTCGTTTTGAATTTCGTCCCCTTGAGCCCGGATATGGTATTACCGTTGGAAATGCCCTAAGAAGAATATTGTTGTCCTCACTTGAAGGATATTCAATTACTACTATCAAGATTGACGGTGTTGATCATGAATTCGCAACTCTTGCGGGAGTGGTTGATGACGTGACATCGATTATTCTTAACCTTAAGCAAATTGGGTTTAAAAGACTAAATAGTGAAGTTGATTACGAAAAAGTGACTGTTCACTTTACGGGAAAGGATAAACTCACTGCAGGGGATTTAAATCAATTTATGCACAGTTTTGAAGTGCTTAATCCTGATCAGCCTATTGCTGTTATGAATCCTGAGGTAAACTTCAATATGACCTTCACCATCAACAAAGGGCGGGGTTATGTTCCAAGTGAAGAGAATAAATCGGCCGATGATGAGTTTGGCGTGATTGCTATTGACTCGATTCACACTCCAATCAAGAATGTGAAATTTTCAGTAGAAAACTACAGGGTAGAGCAAAAAACCGACTACGAAAAGTTGATTTTCGAAATCACCACCAATGGGTCTATTCATCCCAAGGATGCTTTGAAAGAAGCGGCAAAAATCCTGATCTATCACTTCATGCTGTTCTCCGACGAGAAAATCACTCTCGATACAGACGAGAAGTTCGGCAATGAAGAATTCGATGAGGAAGTGTTGCACATGCGCCAGCTGTTGAAAACAAAACTGGTTGACATGGATCTTTCTGTAAGGGCTTTGAACTGCCTTAAAGCAGCCGATGTTGAAACACTTGGTGAATTGGTTACATTCCATAGAAACGATTTGCTTAAATTCCGGAATTTCGGTAAGAAGTCTTTGACCGAACTTGACGATCTATTGGTGAATTTGAATCTTTCTTTCGGTATGGACACCGCAAAGTATAAACTAGACAAAGAGTAATTACGATGAGACATAATAAGAAATTTAATCATCTTGGCAGAACCAGCTCCCATCGTAAAGCTATGTTGGCTAACATGGCGAGTTCGCTGATTTTGCACAAGCGGATCAAGACCACTGTAGCCAAAGCCAAAGCTTTGCGAATTTATGTGGAACCGCTGATCACAAAAACCAAGAACCTCACAACTGTTGAGGAGAAGACTCACGCGCAGCGTGTGGTGTTCAGCTACCTTCAAAACAAATATGCCGTTAAGGAATTGTTTACCGAAGTGGGCGAAAAAGTAGCTAACCGTCCAGGTGGTTATACCCGTATTTTGAAATTGGGTAACCGTTTGGGTGATGCAGCCGAAATCTGCTACATCGAACTGGTTGACTACAACGAAAACATGTTAAGTGCTTCTACTTCTGCTGCTGACGATGCTAAAAAGACCCGTCGTAGCCGTCGTAAGAAAACTGAAACTGCTGCGGCTGACAACGCTGCATCAGCAGAATAAAATATTGCACGATATTTTAAATTAAAGGGAGAAGTAATCTGGGGATTCTTCTTCCTTTTTTTTATTTTTGTAAGTTATTTGTTGATGAATGTCATTGTTGGCAATCATACGATTCGAATCATTAATAAATCATAAACTATTACGATTATGGGACAAATTGCTAATGTTCATGCTCGCGAGATTCTTGATTCACGCGGGAATCCTACCCTGGAAGTGGAAGTTTTGCTCGAAAGCGGGTTTAAAGGCCGTGCTGCAGTACCTAGCGGTGCTTCCACCGGTGAGAATGAAGCACTTGAACTTCGCGACGGCGACAAAAGCCGTTACTTAGGTAAAGGTGTTCTGAAAGCTGTTGAAAATGTGAACAACATTATCGCACCTGCCATTATTGGCATGAATGCACAGGATCAGGTAGGTATTGACCGTAAAATGCTTGCCATGGACGGTACCAAAACCAAATCCAAACTTGGTGCCAATGCAATTTTAGGTGTTTCTTTGGCTGTTGCCCATGCTGCTGCCGCTTATCTTGATATGCCTTTGTACCGCTATATTGGTGGTACCAATGCCAAAACATTGCCAGTACCTATGATGAATATCATCAATGGTGGTTCCCACTCCGATGCGCCCATCGCATTCCAAGAGTTCATGATCCGTCCCGTTGGTGCCAAAAGCTTCCGCGAAGCACTTCGTATGGGTGCCGAGGTATTTCATAGCCTTAAAAAAGTTCTTCACGACCGTGGCTTAAGCACTGCTGTTGGTGATGAAGGTGGTTTCGCTCCTGCTTTGGACGGTACCGAAGATGCTTTGAACAGCATCATTGAGGCTATCAAAAAAGCCGGTTACAAACCAGGACGTGTTTGCGACGGTGGCGATGTTTCCATCGCTCTTGACTGTGCTGCCTCTGAGTTTTTCAAAGATGGTATCTACAACTATGCTAAATTTGAAGGCGAAAATGGTGCCAAACGTTCCATCGACGAACAAGTTGAATTCCTTGCCTCTTTGGTTGAGAAATTCCCCATCGATTCTATCGAGGATGGTTGTTCTGAGAATGACTGGGATGGCTGGGTTAAACTGAACAACAAAATTGGCCACAAGTGCCAGATTGTTGGTGATGACTTGTTTGTAACTAATGTTGAATACCTGAAAAAAGGTATCGAATTAGGTGCTGCCAACTCCATTCTGATCAAAGTAAACCAAATTGGTACTTTAACCGAAACTTTGGATGCCATCGAAATGGCTCACCGTGCAGGTTATACTTCAGTAACTTCACACCGTTCAGGTGAAACTGAAGATTCAACCATTGCCGATATTGCTGTGGCTACCAACAGCGGTCAAATCAAAACCGGTTCTTTGAGCCGTTCTGACCGTATGGCTAAATACAATCAGTTGCTTCGTATCGAAGAGCAATTGGGCGAATCGGCCATTTATGGTTACCAAAAAGTTGTTAAGAAGTAATTCTTACACCAGATAAAAAAACGCCTGAGCAATCAGGCGTTTTTTTTATCTGGTGTTGATCTCTGTTATCTATTCCGCATTGGCGTTTCTTACCGGATTGGCATACATCTCCATGATGGTGTTGAAGATAAATTCCTCATCCGAATCAATACGGGAGATATGTTCGTAAATATACTCCATGAAGGTTATCTTGTCCTCGTCGGTATAGTACGATGCACAAGCCTGGTTTTTGTTCAGGATGTCAAGGGCTATGTAATTTCCCGGCCAAAGGCGGTAGTTGTCGTGTATCTGGCGGTCGATCAGTTCGGCCACACCGTTGTACAGCTCGTTTTTATTGTCGGAAGGGGGAAGTTTCTTCAGCTCTTCGGTGATTGGTTTTCCAAAGGCAAAATGCACGCGTCCTTTCCGTCCTTTCAGACCGGTTGCCATATGGGTGAGGTCGTCGGTCTGAGTCTTCTTATAGCCTTCCAAGTCGCGTTTGAGTTGGAATTCATAAGCTTTCAGGTAGTCGCAGGGGTCATACTCGTACGAGATGCTTACCGGCACAATTTCCATCTCCTGGAAGTTGGAGGAGATGTCGTTTTGCCCGCTAATATTGAGCATTTTTAGGAGGCTGATTTGTGTGCGGTCATCGCCATCTTTAGAGCGCCCTTCGCGTTGTGCGATCCATATGTTTTTCTTGCGCTCGGTGAGGGCATTCCTGATGTACGACGATAATAGGGAAGAGGCTTCCATCATTTGCCGCACCGGTATGTTGCGTTTGACGATGAAGGTTTTGTTGAGCTTCACCAGGTCGGTAATCCAAGGATAGATCAGCAGGTTGTCGCCAATGGCGATTTCGGTGGTGTCGAACCCATACTCCAGCAATGTGATGTTGAGAATTGCCGGGTCAAGAATGATGTCGCGGTGGTTGGATATGAACAGGTAGTTCCTTTTGTTGTCCAATTTGTCGAGTCCACTGATGGTTACCCCATTGGTGGTGGTTTTCATTATTTGCTTGACATATGGGTAAATGATCTCCGATTGGAACTGGTGAATGGTTTCAATGGATTTAAGCCGGTGGATCAAAGCATCGGCAGGAACTTCAGGATACAGGAATTTGAGCAAGCGCATGAAGCTTTGTTCCTTTGTCAGCCGGTCGAAGACCGCCGGAACCTCATGATCCTGGTAGGGTCTTATCGATTCAAAGTCAAGATGGTTTGTCATTTCTTTTTTATATTCAAAAACACAAAGTTAACCCAATGGATTGATTAAATAAAATAATCGCCATGTTTTGGCATTTTATTCCTGATGGCTCGTCAATAGATCCCAATACTCCATCGCCCTGCGGGTGTGTGGGATCACAATGGTGCCGCCAACCAGGTTGGCCACGCCGAAAATTTCGAGCATCTCAGGGGTGGTGACACCCAATTCGAAACACTGTTCAAGATGGTACTTGATGCAGTCGTCGCACCGCAGCACCATGGAGCTGACCAAACCAAGCATCTCTTTGGTTTTTGCATCCAGGGCTCCATTTTGGTAGGTTAAGGTGTCGAGGCTGTAGATGCGCTGGATCACCTTGTCCTTGGTGCCCAGTAGCCGTTCGTTCATCTTTTTGCGGTATTCCCTGAATTCCTTTAGTTGATCGTTCATATGTGTGGGGTTTTTGAATTATTGAATCAATTCGCCTATCAATGTGGCTTGGGTGGCCGCGGTTATTTTCACTTTTATGAAATCGCCTGGAGCATGGTTTCCTTTGGGGAAAACCACCACTTTATTTTGAGAGGTGCGTCCGTACAGTTCTTCTTTCGATTTTTTAGAGGTGCCTTCGGCCAATACTTCAAAGTTCTTTCCAATATCCTTGAGGTTGCTTTGGAGCGACAGTTGCCCTTGGAGCTCGATGATCTCCTGCAGGCGGCGTGTCTTGACCTCTTCTGATATGTCGTCGGGTAGATGTTTGCTGGCGTAAGTGCCCGGACGTTCGGAGTATTTGAACATGAACGACAGGTCGAACCCGGCATATTCCATAATTGAAAGTGTTTCCCGGTGGTCTTCTTCAGTTTCGGAATGGAAGCCTGAGAATACATCGGTGGTGAGCCCACACTCGGGAACAATGCGCTTGATGGCTTCAATGCGTCCGATGTACCATTCACGATCGTACTTGCGGTTCATGAGTTTGAGTATGCGGCTGCTTCCCGACTGTACCGGCAAGTGGATGTGCTTGCAGATGTTGGGGTGCTGGGCAATCATCTCCAGGGTGGCATCGGTCATGTCCTTGGGGTGCGAAGTGGTGAAACGGATGCGCATGTTAGGATAGGCCAATGCCGTGAGGTTGAGCAATTCGGTAAAATCCACATCATCGGTGCCCGATTGGAAGTGGTAGGAGTTGACATTTTGCCCCAAAAGGGTCACTTCCTTGAATCCACGTTTGTAGAGGTCGCCTATCTCTTTCAGGATGCTTTGGGCATCGCGGCTCCTTTCGCGCCCCCTGGTGTAGGGCACAATGCAGTAGGAACAAAAGTTATTGCAGCCCCGCATGATGGACACGAAGCCCGAAATGCGGTTTTTCCCCAAGCGGCTGGGGATCACTTCCGAATAGGTTTCGGTGGTGGACAAGTTGACATTGATGGCCTTTTCGCCTTTTTCGGCCATGCCCACTAGGTTGGGCAAATCGAGGTACGCGTCGGGCCCTACTACCACATCGGCGCCTTTTTCGAATAAGGTGTCTTTGACCCGTTCGGCCATGCAGCCAATAATGCCAATGATCAACGAAGGGCGTTGTTTCTTCAGCGATTTTAGTTCGGTGAGTCGCCCCATGACCCGCTGCTCGGCATTGTCGCGTATGGAGCAGGTGTTGATGAAGATGGCGTCGGCATTTTTCATATCATAGGTTACCTGGTAGCCATCCATCTCCATGACCGAGGCCACCACCTCGCTGTCGGCGGCATTCATTTGGCAGCCATAGGTTTCGATATATAGCTTTTTCCCCTCCTGGTTTGATTCAAGCAAGGGCTTTACGATTCTGTCGTTCATTATATTGTGGTTTCTCTAATGGTTAGCGATACGGTTACTTAGCAAAAATGATGCAAAAATAGATTATATAATGGATTATGAAGATGAATGTTGGTAATCTTAACAATTTTATTCCGGGTAAATTTTTTTTATTATGAGGTTAAGGATCAATGGGAAAAAATGTTAAATTTAAACGGGTGACAGAGCGTACCAATTGTCAAGGAAACGGTTGATCGCCCGGTACATTTTTAATCGCTATTTGTATGAAACGAGTATTGGTACCCATTGATTTTTCTGAGAATTCTATGTTGGCGCTCAAGCATGGCATTGCCATTGCCAATAAGCTGCAATCCGCTTTGCGTATTATCCATGTGAAAACAGGTTCCCATTATGCGCCGGAATTTGCGCGTCAGGAGGTTGAAGTCAGGTTGAATGACCGGATTGAGGCTTGGCTGGATTGGATTTTTAATGAATATGCCCATTTGTACACCGTTCCCAAAGGGGTTTTCGACTATAAAATAAGGGAAGGGAGCGTGGTTCAACAAATTGCCAACCAGGCACTATACGACGACACCACCATGATTGTGATTGGATCGCACGGGGTATCGGGTTTTAGCGACCGGTGGATTGGCAGCAATGCCTACCGCTTGGCAGTGAATGCCCCCTGTCCGGTTTTGGTTTTGCGCCCCGACATGAATTTTGATCCATCGTTCTCCCATATTGTGATTCCAGTCAACCTCAAGAAAAGCAGCCGGAAGAAACTGCCGGTTGTGGCAGGCGTGGCCAAGCTGTTTCATGCCCGGGTTCATCTGGTGGGATTGCGGCAAAGCCACATCAAGTTTATTTTCATCCAATTGTTGGTGGCCATGGGGCAGGTTCAAAATTATCTCTCGCGCAAGGCCGGTGTTCCGGTTGATTCCTCCACAACCTTGACGGGCGGCAATTTGCCACAGAAACTGATCCAGTACGCCCTGGATGTCAAGGCCGATATGATTGCCATGGAAGTGGTGGTGAATGCCAATCCGTTGACCGATTTTTTCAGGCCGTTCCTAAACGATCTGATTAATCAAGCAAAGTGCCCGATACTGACAATCCCTTTAAAAGAATGATTATATTTGCATCATCCTTTAAAAATAGGGTGAGATGAAAAAGATAAGCATGAAATTTTTATTGCCGGTAGTATTGATGAGTGGGTGGGTTGGCCTGTTGCCGGCCCAGGAAACCTCAGGGAAAGGACATCTGATCCAGGAGATTCAGCATCCGCAGCCGGGTAGCGGTAGCGTTACCATACACCAGGATGCCGGTATTGAAGAGATGATGGTGGATCATAAGGAGGAGAACAGCCGCATTGCTTTTTTTGAGGGTTACCGCATCCAGCTCTATTCGGGCAGTGGGGTAAATTCGAAAAAGGAGGCGATGGCAGTGAAAATCAAATTCCTGGGTCTCTTCCCCGACGAAAAGGTTGATCTGTTTTATAACGCCCCCTTCTGGCGCGTTAGGGTTGGTAGCTACCGGTTTAAAAATGAAGCTTTGCCTTTGCTGACCAAAGTGAAACCCCATTTCCCCAGCAGCTATATGGTGAAAGATAATCAAGTGAAGAAAAGTGACGTAAGATAAATCAAGGGTTGAGGCCGGATTTTGAAAAAAATCCGGCTTTTCCTTTTCCTAATAGCTGGACTTGGCCTTGAAGATTGAAAAAATAGAAATAACTTTGGACGCCTTTTACAAATATCGAACAAAACATGAGTGATCAGATTAAACATGAGTGCGGGATTGTTTTAATTCGCCTGTTGAAACCATTGGAGTATTACCAGCAGAAGTATGGTACCTGGATGTATGGCCTGAACAAGCTTTATCTGTTGATGGAGAAGCAACACAACCGGGGACAGGATGGAGCCGGTGCTGTGAGCCTGAAAATTGACCAGCCATCTGGCATGAGGTACATTTCCAGGGTGCGTTCCAACAGCAATAACTCAATCCAAGATGTTTTCAACCAAATATTCAAGCCCATCCAGGAGGCCGAAGCCAAACATGGCGCTTTGATCCAGGATGCAGCGTGGGCAAAGACCAACCTTTCATTTGCCGGCGAATTGTATTTGGGGCACCTGCGGTATGGCACTTTTGGGAACAACAGCATCGACTACGTTCATCCCGTGATGAGGGAAAACAACTGGCGCTCCCGTAATCTGGTGCTTGCAGGCAATTTCAACCTGACCAATGTTGAGGAGATATTTAAAGCTCTGGAAAACCTGGGGCAACACCCCAAAGATATATCTGATACGGTCACCATCCTTGAGAATGTTGGCCACTTCCTCGATGAAGAGATTCAACTGTTGTTCCGCCAGTTTAAAAATGAAGGGTTGTCGAATAAGGAGATCTCTTTTGCCATTGAGAAAGACCTCAATGTGCGCCAGATATTGGAACGCTCAAGCCGGCGCTGGGATGGCGGTTATGCCATTGCCGGGATGTTTGGACATGGCGATGCTTTCGTTGCCCGCGACCCATGGGGTATCCGACCGGTGAATTATTATGCCGACGATGAGATTGTGGTAGTGGCCTCGGAGCGTCCGGTGATTCAAACGGCGATGCGGGTGAAATACGATCAGGTTCAGGAGTTGAAACCTGGCCATGCCTTGATCATCAAGAAAGACGGGACGGTTTCTGAAGAGCTGGTGCGTGTTCCCCAGGAGCGCAAATCGTGTTCGTTCGAACGCATCTATTTTTCACGCGGCAGCGACCGTTCCATCTATCAGGAGCGGAAAATGCTTGGGCGCTTGTTGGCTCCCATTATCCTAGAAAAAACTGGCAACGATATAGAGAATACTGTTTATTCCTATATTCCCAATACCGCCGAGACAGCTTATTATGGCTTGCTCGAAGGGGTGAGGGAGCGCATCAGGGATATCCAGAAAGAGCAGATCGTGGCCGAAGGCGCCAATATATCGGATAGTCGCCTGAATGAAATATTGGCCTTGGCACCCCGCACCGATAAAATTGCCGTGAAGGATGTGAAGATGCGCACTTTTATCTCTTCCGATACCGGTCGCGACGATATGGTGGCGCATGTTTACGATGTCACCTATGGCATCGTTCAAAATGGGAAGGACACCCTAGTGGTGATCGACGACTCTATTGTGCGCGGTACCACCTTGAAAAAGAGTATCCTGAAGATATTGGACAGGTTGCATCCTAAGAAGATCATCATCGTGTCGTCGGCGCCACAAATACGTTATCCCGATTGCTATGGTATTGACATGGCCAAGATGGGCGATTTTTGTGCCTTTTCGGCAGCCATCGAACTGTTGAAGGAGAGTGGCCAGGAGCAGGTGATTCAGGATGTGTACCGCCAATGCAAAGAACAGCAGTATCTGCCCAAAGAGGAGATTGTCAATTGTGTGAAGGACATCTATCGTCCGTTTACAACAGAGCAAATATCAGCGAAAATTGCCGAGATGCTCCGCCCCGATGACATCCATGCCGAGGTGGAGATTGTGTTCCAAACCATCGAAAACTTGCATGTTGCTTGTCCCAATGATTTGGGCGATTGGTATTTCACCGGAAACTACCCCACACCTGGTGGTAATAAGGTGGTGAACACTGCCTTCATCAACTATGTGGAAGGGCGCAACCAACGCGCATATTGATTATTCTTATTCCTAAATATTAAGAGGGGCTGTCGGTTTAAAACTGACAGCCCCTCTTGCTTTTTATTGTTCTAGGATCTCCATGGCGGCATCCACGTAGGGGTAGATTTCGATGGGGAAGTTGTTGATTTGTGTTTGGCTCCGTTCGTGCCCTAAGCGCACCACGATGGCGTTGTGTTCGGGTATCACAATGATGTATTGCCCCAGTATGCCCCTGGCCACCGGCATGGTCATGCCACGGTAGTTGAGCAGCCACCAGTGGTAGCCATAATAGTCCACCGCCACGCCATCTTTGTTCTTCAAATAAGTAGCCGGCGTAATGGTTTCGTTGATGTAGGCGGCAGGAATTATTTGTTGGCCGTTCACCATGCCATGGTGCAGGATGAGCAACCCGAGTCGCGCAAAGTCACGTGCGTTGGTGTTGAAGCAGCAGTAGGCTTTTTCGATGCCATCGGCCTGGCCGAGCGACCAGAGTGCATCGTGCTGGGCACCTAGTGGCTGCCATATTTTTTCGGAAGTGTATTGTGAAATTGTTTTTCCGGTTGCTTTTGTAATAATCATGGCCAGGAGTTGGGTGTTGCCACTCTCGTATTCGAACGTCATGCCTGGTTTCTGGTCAATCTTAATGGTTTCCATCAGTTTGTTCAAATTCTTGCCGTAATAGGCTTTGGTGGTGATGGAGGTGGCGCTGGAGTAGCTTTCGTCCCATGAGGATGCCGAGCTCATGGTGAGCAAATCTTTGATGGTCAGTTTTGCACCCCATTCGTTGTTTAGGTGGGGCAGGAAATCAGCAGCTTTCTGATCCACCGATTTGATGGCGCCATCTTCGATGGCACATCCCACCAGCAGCCCCACAATACTTTTGGCCATCGAAAAGGAGTTCGACAGGCTGGTAGTGTCGTAGTGATCCCAATACTCCTCGTGCAGCAGGGTGTCGTTCTTGACGACCAGGTAAGCCACTGTTTTGTAATGCTCCAAACTGTCGCGCCATTGGGTTGCCAGGGGTTTTTTGTTGTAACGATCGGACAGGGGCCAGGGCACCGGGGTTGGAGAGGCGCTTACCACCCGGTTGTCGAAAAGGGTATAATCGTCAATGCCGGGATGTTGGTAGAGGATGGCTTTTTGCAGGTAATCGGGCAAAAGTGTCCAAATTATTATTGGGGCAATTACTAATATCGAAAGCGTCAGTCGTGTTTTGTTTGGTTTCATGCGGTGTGCTTTTTGAGTGTTTGCTATTTATTCATTTGATTGCATTCTGCGTTGGTGAGTCACCAATTTGGTAATATACTAAAAATTATTGTAAAACCAATAAAAAAGCCTTCCCGGAAGGAAGGCTTTTATGGCCACAATTGTTTTTTAAGGCGTTGTAGTCAACTACTCCTTGGGATTGTATGAGTTGACGTGCCTAGCTGTTTTGCCGTCGTAGAGATCGCGCAAATTAATGATGATGGCAGTCTCTTCCACGTCGCCGAACTCATCGTTGATGGCGGTACCAAATGTTTTCATCGAGGGTGAAAGGTTCATGTAGGCATTGATGAGGGGCGGAATGTTTTCGCCCAGTTCACGCACTTTTTTGCTGAGTATTTTATAGTCCTCGGCAAAGCTTCCCGCATTAAAAATGGTGTTGTATTGCTCTTCCGATAGGCCGATTTGAACCGGCTTGTAGGGATAGATCAGGTTTTCCTTATCCTTGAAGTATTTGGCCAGGAAACCCAATATCAAGTCCCGTCCGGCTTGGTTGTAGTGGGTGTACATAGTCACTTTGCCAAAGAAATATTTCATGTCGGCATGATCGACCATCAACGAACCAAGGCCATCCCAAAGGTTGTCGAGTGCGTAAAGGCTTTTGGCTCCCGCCTTGCTGCTCTGGTATTGTGGTTGTACAAAGGAGCGGCCCAATTCGATGGTTTGGGGCAGGTACTCTTTGATGAACTGGTCGGTGAAGTGAAACATGTGCGAGGTGGCTAGGAACTTGATGCCATCCTGGTTTTGGGGCAGGTGTTTGCAAAGGATATAGCGGTATCCTCCCAAGATCTCCTTCTCGTCGGGATCCCAAACGATCAACTGGCGAAAAGGGATCTCGCCGGTGTCGTATTCGTCGATGTCGGCCCCTTTGCCCGTGCCACCACCCGCCATGCGGAAGGATATCTCCCTGAGGCGGCCTATTTCACGCATCAATGCCGGGGCTTCAGTAGCTGAGAAATCAAATATTTTATTGTTGCCTTTGTTGGTGCTTCTGATAAAACGGTCGCGTGTGAGTTCTGCTTCCAATTCCTCGCGGGGAACCGGTGGTATGACGGGAAGTGCTGGTTTCATGTGTTGCGTAAGTTAAAAAATAGAATCCTTGACAAATTTAGTGATTTTTAGCTAAAGAATAGGTCGTTTCCTTTATTTTATCAGCTGTTTGTTGGGTTGGTTTGTCGTGGAAATCGTGCCATGGGATTGGTTTGCCAAAGGTGATTGTGATCTCTTTGTGGTTTTGCTTGTACATTTCATCGGGCAGGTAAAGCATCTCGATGTTGAGTTTGATGCCAAAAAAATTCCTGATGTTGTGGAGGTTGTAGAAGAATGGGCTGTTCTGTCCCGATATGTGCACGGGGATGATATCCCTGTGGTGCTTAACCGCTTTTGCCACAAATGTTTTTTTCCATTGCGCATCGCGGATGATGCCCTTGGTTTTGCGCGACACCATGCCGGCAGGGAACATCAGCATCTGTGCCTCCGAGGCAAATGCCTCTTCCATTAGGCGGGCAGCGTTCTTGCCCGTGGCACCATGCTTGTTGACCGGGAGGAAGATGTTTTCGAAATTGGTCAGGTTCATTAAAATGTCGTTGACCGGGAATTTGATGTTCCTGTATTTTTTGCTGACTGCATGGATGAACACCATACCATCGAGGCCGCCCAAAGGGTGGTTGGCCGCAAAGACAAACCTGCCCTGGTCAGGGATGTTTTCCAGCCCGCGGATGGCCACGCTAGCCCCAAACTTGTTGATGATGGCATCGGCAAATTCGAGGTCCTTGATGTTTTTGCAACTTAAAATGAAGGTGTTAATGTCGTCCTGGTGCGTGATGTGCTTGAGGTAATTGATGAAAAAACGGGGGATAAGCTTAAGCATTCCTGCATTCTTGGCAGCGAATACTTTTTCAATATCAATGAGTTTGACTTCTTCCATGGTGTGCATTTTTATTCTTTCAATCAATTTTCGAACCTAGTCGCGAAAATTACCCCAATAATAGTAAAAAAAACAGAGGTAAGATATTGGTGTTTTGGCGATGCATGAAAAAGAATCCATAATGGAATGAAAAAATGTGGAATATTTATAAAAAGTGGGGTGAAGTGGTTGATTGTGGTTTAATTTAGTTGTAATTTAGCCGATGTAAATTTGTTACTGTAATGGCCACGTTTATAGGCGATTTTGTTTGTAAAGCCGATGCGAAAGGGCGTGTCGTGCTTCCTGCTGCGTTCAAGAAGGTGCTTGAATCGGCGGGCGAAGATCGTTTTGTGGTGAAAAAAGATTTGTTTGAACCCTGCCTGATTCTCTATCCGTTTTATGAATGGGAGAAGACCATGGAGGTTTTGAGGGCACGCATCAATCCATACAATCGGGAACATGCCCGTTTTCAACGTAATTTTCAGCGAAATTCGGCCGAAATGGCACTGGATGGTAATGGGAGGTTTTTAATTCCCCGCCGGTTGATGGAGTCGGTTAATGTGGATAAGGATGTGATTTTACTTGGTGTTGACCAGCGGATCGAGTTGTGGTCGGTTTCGGAGTACGAGAATCACGAAATGAGCCAGGAGGAGCATGGACTCCTGGCCGAGAAATTATTGGGTTTTTGATCATTAATGAAGGAGAAATAATAGAGATGGCAGATCATTATCATATTCCCGTATTGTTGAAGGCTTCGGTGGATGGGTTGGATATCCAACCGCAGGGGACTTATGTTGATTTGACCTTTGGCGGTGGTGGACATAGCCGCGAAATATTGTCGCGTTTGGGTGAAAATGGCCGCTTGGTAGTTTTCGACCAGGATGAAAATGCCTACAATAACCGCCCCGATGATGAACGGTTGATTTTTATAAAGCATAATTTCAGGTATCTCGGCAACTTTTTGCGGTACTTGGAGATTGAACAGGTGGATGGCATCCTTGGTGATTTGGGGGTTTCCTCCCACCATTTCGATGCTCCAGAACGGGGTTTCTCGTTCCGCTTCGATGCCCCATTGGACATGAGGATGGGACAGGGCATTAAGAGGACTGCTGCCCAGGTAGTTAATGAATATTCCGAGGAAGAGCTCGTGAGGGTGTTTACCCACTACGGTGAAATAAAAAAAACATACCGGCTAGTGCGTGAAATCCTGGCGGCACGCTCGCTGGGCGCTATACGAACCACAGGGGAGTTGAAAGCCATTGGCGAAAAGATGATCCCATCCACGGAACAATCCAAATTTCTGGCGCAGGTGTTTCAGGCCTTGCGTATTGAGGTGAATGGGGAGATGGACGTGTTGAAAGAGATGCTTAATCAAACCATTCAAGTCATTAAGCCGGGTGGTCGGTTGGTGATCATCTCCTACCACAGTTTGGAGGATCGGATGGTGAAGAACTTGATCCGGTCGGGCGATTGCGAAAAGAGTGAAGCCGACAAGGATTTGTATGGACAAACCCATACGCCATTTTCGGCGGTGAACAGGAAGGTGATTATGCCCGATGAGGAGGAGATTGCTTTGAACAACCGAGCCAGGAGTGCCAGGTTGAGGATTGCACAACGTAATTGATGTTTCGATGGGAGTGAAGAATAAAATGGGCGGGTTGGCCAAACTTTTGCGCTCAATCAGGATAAAAGATGTGCTGAATGGTTCCATTCTTAACCATCCGATTTTTGCCGGACAGTTGAATTTTTTGTTGTTTCTGGCGTTGATAGGGTTTATTTATATCACCCATCATTACGATGTGGAAAAGAAACTTGAGATAGCAGCCACTTTGAGTAAGGAAA
>JAGPIS010000164.1 GCA_018054835.1 Breznakibacter sp.
TTTTTTTGCTCTGTAACATCAATGCCTACTCCCCGTAATCCTATGATTTCATCCTTCTCGTAAATGATGCTTGATGAAAATTGAATGGGGAAGTTCGATCCATCCTTTCGCAAAGCTGTGTATTGATGATTGGAATTTTTCGCGGTTTGCAAAAAAAATCCGGTATTCTTCCTCATCAGCTCCCGCTCTTCAGGAATAATGATGTTCAGGAAATTAAACCCATTTATCATGTCCTCTTCCGAATAACCAAACATCCTGATGCTCGCCTTGTTCACATAGAGTAGTGTGCCGTCGGACTTTATTTCGAAAATGCTTTGAGGTAAGAGGTCGGCCATTTCGCGATATTTCTTCTCACTGGCAGCCAGTGCCTCCTCTACGGCCTTTCTTTCGCGCAGCTCCTCTTTGGCTTGTTGAAGGGAACGCTGGTTGATGATGAAGATGTTGTAGCTGACGTAACCCAAAAAGCCAATGGCAACCGCCGTGGTGAAAAAAAACTGTATCTGCCCCTGATCCGATAAATTCAGTTTCTCCTTGAAATAAAGGGTGGCGTAACCCACCATGAGGATGTTCGATGCGAAATAAATAAGTATTGTCTTGCGCTGCTTCTCCATGATGATTGGGATCGTAGCCAGTATGGACATTAGGTGCACAATCGCATTGAACTGCAGTGCCGCCTCTTTTTCCTGTACCATCAACGCGATCCAAACATGGATCTGGAGGGTGATGATTAACAGATGGGCTGCCAAGGAGTATCGACCCCTTAATAGGATTTGAAAGAAGGAAACAGTCAAGACTATGGTTGCTGCTTCACTGATTAGTTTAATGTGGGTGAGCGTTAAAGCCTCCTCATTGAACCATAGTGTTCCCAGCGATAGGGTGAAATGTATTGATACCGCTACCAGGCATACCAGATAGAGGTAAAAAAGGAAACGCACCTTTATCTGTGTCGAAAAATCGGCATCCTGGTATCGTTTTAATAAGCTCGGGAGTTTTATTATGCCCTCTAGTTGGGTTTCCTTTGTTCTTTCCTGTCTGGCAGCCATCAATCTAATTGGTTTAACTTCGGTTCGTAGTTAAAAGTACAAAAAAAATGGCGGAGTTGTTTGTCCGCCAAAAGAAATTGATAATATAGAATTGGTCAGTGGAAACTTCATTCCTATTGTAGTTTCAATTAAGGAATGAAAAAGAAATATTGTCGTATTGCGCACCCCCTAACCCCCTAAAGGGGGTACATGCAACAGTCAAGTTAATCAGATAGTTGCTGAAAGTCCCCTTTAGGGGATATAGGGGTAGAATAAAAGAGAATACGACATTATTTCATTCAAAGAACTTATTAAATCAATGGTTTGTGTACCCTGAACAAACTTTTATAATTGTTTGGCCATGTTTGTTAAGAGATTAATGTTGTCTTCAATTGTCTCCCCGGTGCCATAGGGCGGTGAAAAAAGGACGCCATGGATTGGAAACTTTCCTTTGATATCTTTTATCTTGGTCGAAATTTGTTCGGGTGTTCCAACTAATGCCAATGCCATGGCGATTTCATCTGGGGTACATTGGGCTGCCTCTTCCATCTTCCCTGTTTTTGAGAGGTGGCTTATTTTTTGGATCACTTTTGATTCCGGATCAAAACCATTGCTTTTCAATATGGTTTGCAAATAGGGTAAATAGATGGCCACAGTTGATTTTGCTTTCATCAGAGCCTCTTGTTCGTTGTTTCCAATGCAGATCATGCCTCCAATCGAAAATTTCGGGTTTTCAATCAAGGGGTTTTCTTTATTTCCTTTCAGGAATGCTTCTAGTAATTCACTCATGTAATTGTCGCTCCATACTTCAGCAATTTGTAATTCATGGCTGTATTTGCCAGCCAAATAGGCCATGTCGCGGTTCCATGTGGCAGTGACGATGTGGGGTTTTTCTGGAATGGGGATTTTTAAAAATGCCTTCTCATTGGTTTTAAAAATCTTACCGTTGAATGGCTCTTTTTCCCCTTTAAAAAAATGGTGGATCATTTGAGCAGTCTCCTCATATCCCTGTCTGGTGTGGTTTTCGTCCGTCTCCATGTTTAATAGGTCGAAAAATGCTCCCCTGCCCAGTCCCATGACGGCTCTTGTGTCGATGGTTTGGTAGAGGTAAGCGTAATTGGTGGCGATCATGGCTGGATGCCTGTAGAAACCGTTGAGCAAGCAGGCACCCAATTCAATGGTTTTGGTGTGTTGCGCCATGGTGGCTAGGATGGGATAGGCCGGATAATAAAAAAGGTCATCGTACACATAGATGCGGTCAAATCCTTTTTCTTCTGCCTGTTTCGAAAAAGCAATATATTCTTCGGGGTTTTTGTCGCCTTGGAGGGCCAAATATAGTTTGGTTCGATTCATGGTTGAGTTTGCTGTGCCTACAAATGCCCGGTGGTTTATATCGCATCAGCCACCGGGTTTTGTCAGATTGTTAGTTGTCGTTTCCGTCGATGTAATATCCTTCAATAAAACCATCCTCGGTGGCCCAGTGCATGGCAGGAAGGTCTTTCTTCGCAATTTTCCTGAATTCTTCAGCCTTATAAGGGGTTTTGATTTTTATTAGGGATAGACTGCCTTTTTGTTCGTATTGGAAGGTGGAATCAGGTCCCACATGGACTTTCCCACCCGAAGGGGCATAAACGTAGTGCGGTATTGCTGTTGACGATTCCGTACACAAGTACCGGTATATGTCGAGTCCTCTTTTCACCGAAGTCCTCAAATAGTCGCTTCCCTCCACTGGCATGCAATGGTTCATGTAATATGGAATGATGTTGTTGCGCAAGAGTAGTTTGAATAGGTGCCCCATGGTTTCAACACTGTCGTTGATTCCTTTTAACAGGACTGTTTGGTTGCGCAACTTGATGCCCCGCGAAGTTAACCTATAGCAGGCTTGTAGAACTTCAGGCGCCAGTTCGTCGGGATGGTTGAAATGCACGTTGATGGCCAATGTCTGGCTTTGGGTTGCATCCTCAAAGTTGGGACGGATGTAGGAAGCCAGCATCTCGCACAACTCCTCGGTGTACAAGTGGGGCATGGTCAGCAGGGTACGGGTGCCGATGCGAATCTCCTTGATGTTTTCCAGCTCGCTTAGTTTGTCCAAAAGGTACTGAAGCTTTTTGATGTCCATCATCGGGTCGCCACCTGTAATCAGGGCGCCACGTACTTCAACCATCTGTCCAACTTCAATAGCCATCTGGTCGATTTCCGCATAGCTCATATTGGGTTTGTTGCGCATCACACGGCTTTTTTTGTAGCAAAAACGGCAGTAGGCAGGGCAATCAAAATGTGGCGTGATCAGCACCCGGTCGCGGTAAAGGCGTTCCAAACCATAGGTTTTGGAGGCTTCTTTTCCCTCTTCGAATGGGGTGGCTGTGCCATAAGTTTCGGCTTCGGCGGGATGTGGCAGATATTGGAGACGGATCGCTTCCGATTGCGCCATCAGTTTCCTTAAGTATGGCGTTACTTTGGCGGGGTATTTTTCAATCACAGCTTGGAGGGTTTCCTTTTCTTCTAGATTGTTTGAAAAGTGAAAAAAAATCTCTTTTTCCTGATTGGTTACTTCCTTAATTTCATTCATAGTATATCGATTTGTTTACTAGAGTGTGAAATTAAGTATAAATATTTAATTTTACAGACGTTTGTTTAACCAAAAACAGGAAAGATAGTCTCTTTCCTGTTTGTCAGTGATTTGCTTACTTCGAGTTCAGCCAAGCCTTGGCGGAGGACTCTGTATCGAAATACTCGATTTCGATGCCGGTTCGCACCGATTCGTCTTTGTTGGCGTTGGTCATGCTCATTTTGCCGAAAACATTTTTAGGGATCACAAAGGCAAAGTGTTTCAAACCGTTTTGTTTGGCTTTGGGAAACCAAACATCATTCAGCCAGTTTTGGATGTCTTGTGTCAACACTTTCATGTCCTCAACGTTGTTTAGCTGTTTGCATGAGTTGTTTTTTTTCCTTAAATCATGCAGCTCCTCTGCAATTTTGATAAACTGGTCGGTTGTTAAAAATCCTTTGAAAATACCTATGGCCGCAGCGGTCTCATGGTCGTAAAATGCTCTTGATTCCATTATTCCTATATCTTTTAATTTGTTTTCCTTTCGCGCAAATTTAGTTTTTTTAAATAAGTTGTTTGATTGTTTGTGTATTTTTTTGCTTAAAATATGTTAATGTAAGTAGTGATGGTTGTTTTTATTGTTTAATTAATTGGTTGTAATTGGTTTAGTGTGTTAGTGTGATATGTCTGCTATTGTTATAGACGATAGCAAAACAAACAAAAAGAGCGGAGCCAACCAATTTGTTGGTCGGCTCCGCTCTGTATGATGTGGCTCTTATAGATTCAGTTGTTCCAAGGCTGGTATCACTTCTTCTTGAAAACGGGTCAAGATGGTTCGGCACGCTGAAGTGATGGCATGGGAATAGCTACCGGGTTGGAAGCCCCTCACGCCCGATATGTTGTGGGTGAACACTTCGTGACCACTTGAAA
>JAGPIS010000165.1 GCA_018054835.1 Breznakibacter sp.
GCCTGATTCAAAACAGCCTTCCCCTCTTCGGTGGGCACCAGCGGCTGTCGGCTACGGTCGAAAATTTTCAGATCCAGCTCATCTTCCAATTTCAACACCATCGCACTCAAGGTAGGCTGGGTAACAAAACAGGCCTGGGAGGCCTTCACAAAATTACGGTGCCGGTCCAGCGCCAAAATATACTCCAACTGCTGTATGTTCATCACGTATAGTTTTTATCTATTGCAAATATAGAAAATATCAGTTTGATCTATATAAATCCAACCTCTATATTTGTATCAGAAAATAAAAAACAAAATCATATGAAAAACAATTTGAACATTATTGGATTGGATACCAATGTATCGAACCAACTGAGCGAGAAACTGAACCAACTGTTGGCCAACTACCAAATATTCTACATGAACACCCGTGGGTTTCACTGGAATATCAAAGGTGCCAATTTTTTCGAGCTGCATGCCAAATTCGAAGAGCTGTATAACGATTTGCTGGTGAAAGTGGATGAGATTGCTGAACGGATTCTGACATTGGGCAACACCCCTGTGCACAGTTATAGCCAATACATCAAGCTATCGGCCATTCAAGAGCAGACCAACATCACCGGGGGCAAGGAAGCCGTAGCGGGAATATTGGCCTCGCTAAAAGCGGTCATAACCCTCGAGCGCGAAATATTGAACCTGGCTTCAGAAGCCGGCGATGAAGGAACTGGAGCCTTAATGAGCGACTACATTCGCGAACAGGAAAAACTGGCTTGGATGTACAATGCCTACTTAGCGTAAACATTTAAAAACTTAATGATATGGAACCAACCATGATGCCACGCATCGGCGATGATGCACCCAATTTCACAGCCGTCACCACGCACGGCACACTGACCTTGCACGATTACGCACCAGACAAATGGATCGTGCTCTTCTCCCATCCGGCCGACTTTACGCCGGTGTGCACCACCGAGATGAGTGGTTTCGCCACCCGCAAGGATGAGTTTGAAGCATTGAACGCAGCACGCATCGGGCTAAGCATCGACAGCATACATGCGCACCTGGCATGGGTCAACAACGTGAAAGAAAAAACCGGTGTGTATTTTGATTTCCCAATCATTGCCGACATCGACATGAAGGTATCGCGCCTTTACGGGATGTTGCAACCCAACGAAAGTGAAACAGCTGCTGTGCGCGCCGTCTATTTCATCGACCCATCGAAAAAGATCAGGCTTATCATGTATTACCCATTAAATGTGGGCAGGAATATGGACGAGATCCTGCGCGTGCTGGAAGCCATGCAGGTGGCCGACAAGTACAAGGTAGCACTGCCGCTGGATTGGCGCAAAGGTGAAAAAGTGATTGTACCACCACCAAGAACAGCCGATGAGATGAACGAACGAGTGAAAGACACCACACTTGAAAAAGTGGATTTCTACCTGGCAAAAAAAGATCTGAAGTACTAAATCAAAAATCCCCATCCTTGACCGCAGAGATGGGGATTTTTGTTGGGATTCTGTCGCCCCTGCTGGGGCTGTCTTTATATTGCATGCGATACCGTATGCTGCGCTTGGCTTGCATACGGCTACCAATGTTCCGCGGCTCCGCGGCTGAAAGTCAAAGAGAAAAATAAAGCTAACAATCCCAAAGGGATTGCATGTTTGTTTCAATTAAATTTTAAGCTACGCCACGACTCCCCATGGATAGGACTTACCTATATCTCATCCAACGAGAAACACCTTTCCACGGCAATCCCCTTGGGGGTCGCCGTCAGGGAGCAGCACTCATTGAGGGCGTCGTGCTGGAAAACCAGAATATACTTTTGGTCACACGCCTCCTTCAAAAACAGCTGCTTTTCCTCCATGCTCACCAACGGTGAAGTATCGTAAGCAGCCACCCAAGCCAGAGGGACGTTGGCAGCCAGAGGAATGAAATCGCCCACGTAAAACAATTTATTCTGCTGATAATCGATCAACGGGAGCAACAACCCGGGCGTATGGCCATTGAAAATACGAAGGGAAACTCCGGGATACCAATCACCTTCCTGATCCACCAACTTCAGCAAGCCCCGCTCTTGGAGCGGCATCATATTTTCGGGGAAATAAACCGATCCTTCGCGGATATTAGGCTGAAGGTAATTTTCCCATTGCGTGCGCGAACACCAGTAGGTGGCGTTGGGGAAAGCAGGGATCAATTCGCCACAATCGTTGTAGCATACCGCACCGCCGCAGTGGTCGAAATGTAGGTGTGTCAAAAGTACGTCGGTAATATCTTCGGGTTGGTTGCCAGCCTCCAATAGGGAGGGCATCATGCGGTGATGGTCCGACACGCCATTGTTGGCAAAGAATTTATCACTCTGCTTGGTTCCGGTACCGGTATCAACCAGAATGCGCTGTTGCCCGTTGTCAATCACCAGGCTGCGCATCGAAAAGGCACAAAAGTTATCCTCATCGCAAGGATATTTCTTCTGCCACAAAACCTTTGGCACTACGCCAAAAGTAGCGCCCCCATCACATTTGATCACGCCACAATCGATCAACGACAACTTCACCATAATATCTTATATTTTTTCACAATCTTAAACCAACCCCAAAGGATGTCGCTTCAATGATTAAACAACCCGCCTATTTTTTTGTTGAGGAAACATGCTTGGCTTTATGATTGATTTGTTCCATTAGGACTTTTGAATGCTCAATAGCCTGCTCGAAGCTGTCGTGAATATGCGACACCTCAACCAAATCAGCAATCCCTTCCGTATCGAGAACCTCGCGTACTTCAGGCTTGATCTCGCAAATCAGCACCTCTTCGCGGTGGTTTTTCAACGTATTGATGAGGGTGCGCAAATGGTGCAGGCCAGTGCCATCAATCATGGGAACCTGTTCCATCCGCAGGATGATCACCTTATCCTTATAAGTGTAGGAGGTGCGCAAATCGTTGAACCGGTGCGCCACACCAAAGAATAAAGGCCCTGAGAACTCATACAACCCAACCCCTTTAGGCAAATCGATCATCTGGGCATCGGCAGGCGAATCATCGGATATAAGTCCTTTGAATTTGATTTGCGACAGGTCGGCCATACGCTTCATAAAGAGAATGACAGCCAACACCATGCCTATTTCAATCGCCACCGAAAGGCTCACCACCACCGTCAGGGTGAGGGTAGTCACCATCACCACCGAATCGTGCTTGGGTCCTTTGAAAATGGCATACAAGGAGTGCCACTCCACCATATTCCACGATACTACCACAAGGATTCCGGCAAGACTGGCCAGAGGCACCAGTTCGGCGTACGACCCAAGGAAAAGCATGATCACCAGCAAAATGGCAGCATGTATTATTCCGGCAATGGGCGTCCGGCCCCCATTGCGCACACTGGTGTTGGTGCGGGCAATGGCTCCCGACACGGGAATCCCGCCAAAGATACTCACGGCCATATTGCCAAGCCCTTGGGCAATCAGCTCGGTATTGGAGCGGTGGCGGGCTGCAATCATACTGTCGCCCACGGTGGCCGTCAGTAAAGCGATTATGGAACCCAAAAGGGCAAAGGTAAAGGCAGGGGCAAAAAAATGGTGGATATTACCCCAGTCAACCGATGGCATCATGGGCATTGGAAAGGAATCGGGGAACGCACCAAATCGTTCACCAATGGTTTCAACATCCAAGGAAAAAACAATAGCCAAGAGTGTAACAGAAACAAGAGCCACCAAGGATCCCGGAATACGGGTACCCAAGCGGTTCCACAACTTGAGGAGAACAATGGTCAGCAGAGCCAACCCAGAGCTTAGAAAGTCTATGGTATGGAAGGATCCAACCAACATTTTTATCTTAGGGATAAAATCGGAGGGGAGCGTACCACAGGCAAGCCCAAAGAAATCTTTTATCTGCGTAACAAAAATAAGAATGCCAATACCGGATAAAAGCCCCACCGAGAGAGGGTAAGGGATATATTGGATGGCGACACCAAATTTCAACAGACCCATGACCACCAGGATCAAACCCCCCAAAAAGGTTGAGATGATCAACCCATCGACGCCATAAGTGCTCAAAACGCTGTAAACAGTTACCACGAAGGCACCCAACGGGCCGCTGATCATAATGCGGGTGCCACCCAATACCGAAATCACGAAACCAGATATGATGGCCGCCACCAAACCTTTATCGGGACTAACACCAGAAGCAATGGCAAAAGCAATGTTCAAGGGGAGAGCAACAATGGCAACATTAAGTCCGGCAAAAAAATCATTCACAAACTGCTTGCGGGAATACCCCTCCTTTAAAACAGTATATAACTTAGGCAAAAATACCGTTTGCATCTTTCTACGCTTTTAAAAATCAAACAGGCTGCAAAAGTATAGGTTATTCCATGCAAAACGCACTTTTCCAAAAAGAAACTTACGAACCATTGTTCAAAAAAATCACAATCCGAACAAACTCCGGCGTTTTTTACGGGAGATGGATTTGATCACATCGGTTTCGAACAAGCCGGTTTGCAGGGCATC